>CALLAE010000086.1 GCA_938002665.1 uncultured Saprospiraceae bacterium
ATAACAAGTCTATAAGTATAAGTACACCTATTCCACTTATACCTTATCAAATGCACCTCTACAAGTTACTATTTTCCGTTAACAATTAAGCCAAATGACTTTTCAGTCCTAGTCAATGTTTGGGTTCTGTGTAAGCTCGTAAGTTGAATTTATTCTATCACCTCCCAACCCTCCTCGAGGAGGGCAAAAAAATGGTGGACTTAAACTTGTTCTAGAACTTACGAGTTGGAATTTGGGATTTTCTTTTTTGGAATTTGTCCCATCACCTCCCAACCCTCCTCAAAGAGGGCTCAAAAGTGTTGTCTTCAACTACAAGTTACAACTGTTCTAAAGTTGCTTGCAGTCCAGAGATTTTCTGAGTTAGGTCTGCATCGCCATTGGCTTTGGCTTGTGCTTGTGCTAGGTAAGCGGTTGCTTTCTTTTTGTCTTTTACTAGAGCAGAAAGTCTAGCACAGTTGTAGAGGTACTCTGCATTATCAGCATCTATAGTAGCTGCCCGCTCTGCTATTTTAAGACAGTTCTTGATAGTCTTTTTTGATTTAGAATTGAGGACTGCAGTGGAGGAATAGCGATAGAGGAGTTCGGCTGGCAAATCAGCTTCGCTCATGTAGGGCTTAGCATAAGCCAAGAATTCTTTGGTCTTTTCTGCCTCGTATAAGGTGTTCATCTCATAGCAAGCGGCTTTGATATCTGCATCGGCTGGAGAGAGGTAGCCATAGAGTTTTTTTGCTCTTGCCAGGTCTGGTCTCGGGAAGCCGCGCTCTAGTTCTTTGTTTACTAGTATAGTCATAGTCTGAGAGATTCTGTCTTCGCCGATCACTGCTTCGAAGGCAGCTTTGTTAGCAATCAGAAACTCAAATTCTTCTGATCTGGTATTATGCAGAAAGTCGTGTATAAACTTTAGGTTTTCCTCAGTCTGCCAGTCCTTTTGGGTAGCTAGATATTTTTTTGCTGCTGCATGATGACTACCATCCATGAGCTGCATTCTGAAATAGGCCTCTTCTTTTAAGATAGCGGGAGGGAGGTCGTCTGAGTCTTGGCCCATAACATAGAGGATCTTGCCACCCTCGTCATCTGAGACCATCGGTACTGTTTTTTTTTCTCTGACTGCTGGTTTTGTGAGAGGCGCGGAAGGCTGAGTAGTTGTAGTTGCTGATTTTGCAGGAGCGGCGGCTAGGGTAGGTTCCGTTTTTATGGTTGGTTTTGTTTTTGGTGCTGGGCTTGATGGTATAACAGGATTCCTTATAGGTGCAGTGGCGACTGGCCTACTTGCTGGAGGAGGAGCTGGGGTGGTGCTAGTGCTGGCTAAAGGAGCGCTATTGGGTGGATTGCTGAATAGTTTTCCTATGCTCAGCAATTCATTAGCAGTTATGAGTTTGTCTAATTTGGTAAGGACTCTGCCTTCTGGGGTAACATAGATGATAGTGGGGAGGAAGACTACTTGGTATTCTAATTCGTATTCTTTAGACTTTTCCTTTTCCATATTGACCCGGATATTGACAAAGTGCTCATTGTAGAACTGGGCAACAGCGGGATGGGCAAATTCTTTTTCTAGTTTCTTACAAGGGATACAATAACTGGCATAGGTATCTATAAATACATTTTTGTTTTTATCCTTCGCGATAGAGAGTGCGGTCTCGAGGCTGACCTCATTAAAGTGTATCTTATTCTGGGCTGAGCAGTAGTAGGCAACAGATAGGAATAGAAATAGCAGTCTTAATTTCACAATATTCAGATTATCTCTTTGGAAAAATGGTGATACTAGATGTTATCTAGGTATTGTATGATCCTATCAAACTTCTTAGTATCCTGCTCGCGGGAATTAGCTTTTTCTATGGCCTGATTAGTGACCTTTCGGGCTTCATCATACCTTTTGCAATCTAATAATAACTGAATATATTCCGAATAATTGTTAGCAGAGTCATTCTTTTTCACTAATTCTTTACAAACTTCACATGCATAAGGCTTAGCATCATTCTCATGTTTGAAATCATTCTTTAGTGCTACCAATTGTGCCTTAAAAAGAGAATGATCTTTTTTCCCATACTTTTTGAGGTACTTTTCTGCTAAGTTTTTCCACTCAGCATAGTTTCCAGATAGCTTATTATATTCTAGATAGGCTTCTTGTGAAAATTTCTTTGCATCTCCTACCTCAGCATTCTTGTATTTTTCAATCGCTTCTGTTACTAGGTCTTCATAATCATATTCCACTGCTTTTGCTACAGAGGCCATGGTAGCAGCTCTTACTTTTACAGCTAGATCTTCTTCCAGTCCTGCTTTTTTGATTTCTGACTTTAGCTCTATGAGTTGGTCATATAACTTAGAGTCGGATTCTGTGACAGCCGCGAGGAGAAATTTTGCTTTTTGGAGCTTGCTGATGTCCGGCTTAGAATTGAGGTAGTCATTAGAGATTTTCATGCTCGGCTTATTGACCTTATTGAGTTCCCTGACATAGTTGTGCATGAGCTCATAACTTCTATCTCCTTCTTCATATTTGACAGCATAATCTCCAGACTTGTCATAGCTACCTAGGGCTGTCTTACCCAGTGCGATGAGGTCAGCAGCTTGCTTCCCTCCAGTTACTTTTTTGATCAGTTCTCCTTTGGAATTTAGAAAGAGAAGGGTAGGGTAGGCAGAGACGGGATACTTAGATCCGAAAGATCGTCCATCTGGTGTCTCCATATCCAATTTGAGATTGATAAAATTCTGATTGAAATATTGTCCAACTTCATCTTGGGTAAAGACATTTTTGGCCATTCTCTTACAGGGGCCACACCACTGTGCATAAGCATCGACAAAGACAAGACGGTCTTCTTTTTTTGCCTCTTCCAGTGCTTCTTTCCACTCTCCATGGAAGAATTCTATACCTTGCGAAAATCCTACAGAACAAAGTAGGCTAAGAATAATAAATCCAATAAATCTCATAATCCAAACGGCTTTGATACAAAAATGAATAAAAAGGCTTTCTAATACCTTATTAAGACGATTTTTATCTATTGAATTTTTTGTTTTAACACCACAGTAACACTAGTAAAATGGCCCTTTTGTCCCATCGTCAGCTTTTTTTGGACCATGTAGCACAGACGAGCACCTATCCGCTTATGCTTGAGATAGATAGGGCAGAAGGCATATTTATCTATGATACTGCAGGAAAGCGCTATTATGATCTCAATTCTGGCATCTCGGTCAGCTCACTAGGCCATCGCCATCCCAGGGTTATCTCGGCTATCAAGTCACAGTTAGATAAGCACCTCCATACGATGGTGTATGGAGAGCATATCCAGACCCCACAAGTGGCTTATGCCCGCCTGCTCGCTCAGCAATTGGACCCCTCTCTCAATAGTGTCTACTTTCTCAATTCTGGCTCCGAAGTCATAGAAGCGGCAATGAAATTGGCTAAGCGCGCCACAGGAAGATATGAGCTGATATCAGCCTATAACGCTTATCATGGGAGTACTCAGGGTGCAGAAGGCTTGCGCTCAGATCTGCCTTACTCAGCTGCATTTATGCCTCTCATTCCAGGTATCAAGCATATAGCATTTAATACTGAAGCAGAGCTAGCTAAGATAAGCTGCCGCACAGCTGCTGTTATAGTAGAACCCGTGCAGGCAGAAGCAGGTGTCCAGCTACCGGCGCCAGGCTATCTTGCAGCTCTCAGAGAAAGATGTACGGCTACTGGTACTCTGCTGATCTTTGACGAAATTCAGACAGGCTTCGGACGGACAGGTCAGCTATTTGCTCATCAAAAATATAAGGTATTGCCTGATGTACTCTGCATAGGAAAAGCGATGGGAGGAGGCATGCCGATAGGGGGTCTAGTGGCCGATAGAACTTTGCTCAGTCTGTTCAGCAAGAATCCTGATCTAGGACATATCACAACTTTCGGTGGCCATCCCGTAGTCTGTGCCGCTGCGCAAGCAACCTTAGAAGTAATGCTGGAAGAAGACTATATCGAACAAGTAGCCGCTAAGGAAAAGTATATTCACTCCAGACTACAGCACGCTATAGTCAGAGAAGTAAGAAGCTCTGGACTGATGATGGCAGTAGAATTGACTAAGAGAAAGTATCTTAAGCATGTGGTAAGCGAGGCCTTTGAGCAGGGGGCCCTAGTGGACTATTTTTTATTTAATGATAGATCGTTTCGCTTAGCACCGCCTCTAGTCTATAAGCAGGAGCAACTAGCCTCGGCTATGGATATCCTAGTGAGTGCCTTAGACTATGCTCAAGGGAAATACAGTTCTTAATTATAAATCTAAGCATGTCATATTACAAGCACGAAACAGCAATTATAGACGAAGGGGCCATCATCGGAGCTGATTCTAAGATCTGGCATTTTTCTCATGTAATGCCGGAGGCAGAAATCGGTACGCATTGTAATATAGGCCAGAATGTATTTATAGCATCCAAGGTGCGCCTGGGAAATAATTGTAAGGTCCAAAATAATGTCTCTCTTTACGAAGGGGTGGAATGTGGCAATGATGTTTTCTTAGGCCCTTCCTCTGTCTTTACCAATGTCATGAATCCTAGGAGTGCCGTAATCAGGAAATCAGAGTATAAGAAAACCATTCTCAAGGATGGCGCAACGATAGGGGCCAATGCCACCATTATATGTGGCATCACTATAGGGTATTATGCTTTTGTAGGGGCAGGGACGGTTGTTACTAAAGACCTGCCAGATTATGCTCTGTATGTGGGGAATCCAGGAAAGCAGATAGGCTGGATGAGTCGAAATGGTCAGCGCTTACAATTCAACTCTAATGGGCAGGCGAGCTGCAGTGCGACGGGAGAAAGTTATATCTTGAATGAAGATGGAATCTGCATATTGGAATAAAAAAATCTAAGCTTAATATAGGTCAAACTGTCTTGTAGAATTAAATAAATCCGAAATCTTCATCTTGCTTTCAATAAAGTTTAGCTTGAAGCTTATCTTGTGTTATCCAATATTAATAATAAGCACATCGAAAATGAGTAAAATACTAACAGTTATAGCCATTATTTGTCTCCAAATCAGCATGAGTAATGGGCAGGTTCTTGTAAGCGAAGATTTCGAGTCTGGCCAATTTCCTGATGGATGGAGTATAGAATCCAATGCTACAGATGGTGGATGGATAGTAGGTAGTACACAGTCTTTATCTAGCCAAGATTTCTTCTATACTGCAAACGGTTCTGATTTTATTATAGGCTCTAATGATGATGCTTGTGATTGTGATAAAAGCAATGATCTACTCATAACAGAACTGATAGATCCTGGTACTAATAACAATCTGTTTCTAAATTTTGACTTGTATTTCAGTAATAGACTTTTCCAGTTTAATCAAGAGGCAGGTACAGTAGAGCTGTCATATGATAAGGTAAACTGGGAAGTACTGGATACCCTCCACGGTCATCTAGGTATCTGGGATGAGCATAATATTTCTTTAGCTGATAAGCTTGATGGCAGACCATTCTATATCGGTTTTAGATACAATGATGATGATGCCTGGTTATTTGGCATGGGGATAGATAACTTCAGCGTTACGGTTCCACCAGCAATGGAAATTGAGCTTATTGAGGTGGTGGCTAATAGATTTGGCGAAACTAATTGTCCCATAGATATAGCCGCATCTGTATGGAATAAAGGTGGGGAGGTGATAGAAGATATTTCAGTGACCTTTACTGTAGGTGGCAACGAGACTGTGCAAGAATATACTGACCTTAATTTGGGGCCACTAGAATTTATGAATCTAGATCTCTCTGATGCCTGGCTTCCAGAAAGTGCAGGTTTATATACGGTTAACCTAGAGATCAGTACGCCAGGTGATAATGCACTGGATAACAACTCTCTTAGCTTTCAAGCTGAGATCTTTGATAAAATAGAGACACCTGATAATGTATTAGAAATTCTCGCCTCACCAAAGGTAGAAGAAATGACAGGCGCTAGTGCTAGTCTGGACTTACCGACTGATTTGGATTTCTTTCCTATCAATGGTAAAGATGAATTATGGATAGTAAATCAAGAAACAGAAAATGAAGGTGGAAGTACTCTGATCGTCAGAAATGCCACCCAGGGTCCTCAGAGTTTTTTGAGACAAGTAGATGGTAACTCATGGCACTTTATGTCTTTACCTACTGGGATAGCGTTCAGTGATGACAATTATAACTTTGCGACTTCACCAGGTGTCCAAGATGCTAATCACAGCGGAGGTACCTTTACTGGACCTGCCCTTTGGTCTAGTGATCCTGCCATCTATGCACAGCCTTCTGGTGGTAATGGGAGCCACTTAGATATGCTACATGGTAGTCCATTCAGCATGGGTATTGCACATGAAAAAGATAATGTCTTTTGGGTCTATGATGACTATAATAGCGATATCGTGAGATACGACTTTGCAGAAGATCATGGTCCCGGGGCTGACGATCATTCTGATGGCATTATCCATCGCTATGGTAATATCGGCATATCTAGAATTTTAGATATTCCCAATCATCTCATTTTAGACAAAGAAACGGGCTGGCTGTACTTTACTGATAATGGTAACTCAAGAGTTATGCGCCTAGATATTAATTCTGGCACAGGCAGTGCTAATTTGGGTCTATTAAATGAGCCACTGGCTGAGCATCGTAGGATCTCTGGATTTACAGTAGAGACTATTATAGACTCGGACCTTATTTTTCCAGCTGGGATAGAAATATTCAATGGTAAATTGCTAGTAGGAGATTGGGCGACTGGTGAAATAATAGCTTATGATCTGAATGATAACTTTACAGAACTGGCAAGAATGGAAACAGAGCAAGGCCTCTGTGGCATCAAGGTCGGCCCTGATGGTAATATCTGGTCTGTCAATAGAGAAGGAAATTCCCTTAATGTCATCTCCATAGGAACGGATGTATCTACGAGCGATATAGACACCAAAGAACTAGTACAGGTGTATCCTAATCCTGCTAAGGATAGGGTAGCTATCAAGGTAGATCATTCAGAAAACTACATGGTAAGACTAGTCAATGCTCAAGGCAAAGTGCTCCTAAGTGAAACTAAAAATGGATTGAGTTTCATGAACTTAGGTGAGCTAGCGGGAGGCATATATACGATACGTGTGGAGGGCAAAGGGTATAGCCACTCTCAGAAGCTTGTAATTACAAGATAGAGAACCACTTAGGCAGACAGCTCTTAGAATCTTGTTGCTAGGAAAGGATGTCTTTGAGTTATATCCTTTATGTCAGCATCTAGTTTTTTAAGAAACAACTGATGTTGCTCTGTGTCTGGAAAGAGTGCTTTATGGTCAAGTCGTTTGGTAATAGATCGTAGTTCCTTTCTCAGTCCAGCGTCATGGTCATCTAGCCACGTTTGCTCGAAAAGAGCAAAAATGTACGCTATTGCGACAGGACTCGGATGGATAAGATCTGCCTCATAATATCTATAGTCTCTAAGGTCATCCAGCATCACTTCATAGGAAGGAAAATAATGACAATCTGAATGTAGGTCCACTAGATTCTGGACGGCAAGCAGTGCAGTGGCTTTGCTCCTCTTGTCTTCAGCCAGCCCATTCTTTATATGCCTTACTGGACTGACTGTAAAAATGAATTGTAGCCCTACTTCTTTGTGATTATCGAGTAATAAATTTCTGGATTCTGCTAAAAGCTCTTGCACGTTAGCCACACTAAGTAACTCATGGGAAAACTCTGAGCTAGGCAGCTTATGGCAGTTATTGACAATTTTTCCTGTTTTTACGCTTCTATAGACATAACAAGTACCTAGGGTTATAAAGACATATTTGCAGGATTTCAGGTGTTTTTGTGCAGCATTGAGGGATTTTGACACATTATCTAAATAATGCTCTTGCTCTGGATGGCTAAAGGAACTGTGGAAATCAGGATGACTCCAGAGACCCTGATTGAATTGGAGTTCAGATCTAAGCAGCGATTCAGGAGATATTATCCTCTTTATGGTGTGCAGGATGCTTGCAGGATTGAAAGTAATACCGCAGGGATTTTGGATAACAGCGTATTTGAGAGCAGACAGTTTGTCTGAAATATGCACAGAAAAGCAAGAACCGAGAGATAAAACACCTGATTTATAAGTGATTTTAGGATTTTTTGAGGGTATGGCGATGATGGTTCTTTCCTTCATAAGCAACGAATTATGTAATGGGAGGATATAATAGTTACAAAGAATAGACTAATAGTGCACTATTTGGCATATTCATTGCTTATTGAAGATATGTTGGAATTCTTTAAACTGTTAATTATCCCCACTAAGTGGATTAATATGCAGCCCACCATACTTCGTTTTTTCACTATTTATCCTACATTTATACGCTAACTTAGATAGTAATAAAGGTTTCAGAAATTACGTGCCAAAAAAATTACACAAATGAAGTATTTTAAGAATGTTGTGGTCCTAGCAGTCCTGTTGATTTCAGGCTTTTCATTATCCGCTCAGGATATCCACTTCTCTCAATTTTACATGTCTCCACTCAATCTTAACCCTGCACTTACAGGTGTTATGAATTGTAACACAAGAGTGGTAGCCAATTATAGAAATCAATGGTCTCAAGTTCTCAGAGGAGACGCATACAATACTTATTCAGTTTCTTATGATCAAAAGATCGCTGTAGGAAGATCAGATTACTTCGGTATCGGTGGTACTTTCTGGGGAGATAGAGCTGGAGAACTAAGTTTCGGTACTACTACTGGAAGAATTTCTTTTGCATATAGTAAGAGAATGGGTGGATATAGAAAAACTGCTCACTACCTCGTATTCGGAGCAGATGCAGGAATATCACAAAGAAAAGTGGATCCTACTAACGCAAGATGGCCGTCTCAGCATGATGGAAACGGTGGTTTTTGCGAGACTTGCCCGGCACCTCCTTTACCAGGTTTTAATCCTGATTTCTTACATGCAGATATAGATGCAGGCTTAGTATGGTTCAGTGTGCTAGATGATAGAAATAGTTACTATGTAGGTCTAGCAATGCATCACCTTAATCAGCCAAATGTTTCTTTCTATGGAGATTCCACGACAGAAGCATTGACTAGTAGATTTACTTTACATGGTGGTGGTGAGTTTGAGATGAATAGAAATATCAGCATTGTACCAGGTGTTATCTACATGAGCCAAGGTGAGCACATGGAGCTTAACTTCGGTACTAGTTTCAGATTCAACTTAGGACCTAGATCAGAGGGACAGTCTTGGCAGCTAGGTGCATGGTATAGATTAGGAAACAAAGTAGAGGGTGGTATTCACTCTGATGCACTTATCCTTTCTACAAGATTTGATTACGGTAACTACGGTATAGGATTCAGTTATGATGTTACAGTTTCTAAGCTAAGACAAGCTGGTACTGCTAACGGAGCTTTTGAGTTCTCTCTTAACTACCTAATCTGCGGTCCAGAGAAACGTTCTGTATACTGTCCACGATTCTAAGAATTATAGCTGGCAGAGATTGCCACTTCAATAATATATACAAGTCCTTGTTTACCTAGTAGACAAGGACTTTTTCTTTGCCCCTTTCTTTTTTTGAAGCTTCACCTTTAACATAGGTTTCTTAACTTCACGTACACATTATGACGGCGTTGTCGTTAATATTGTAGAATGATAATAATCTAAACTCATAATTATGTTTGGTAATAAGAAAGCAACCGGATTAGAAAGCACCAGCCCAGTGGCAAACTCTTCAGCAATCAATACCCTTGTGGAGGGCACCTATACAGAAGGCACTATAAGTACACAGAGGGACCTCAGAATAGATGGGACAGTCACAGGTAATATTAATTGTGAAGGGAAGCTCATAATAGGCCCTACAGGAAATGTCGATGGCGAGGTGACCAGCAATAATGCCGTAGTGGAAGGAAAGTTTAATGGTAATCTCACTATCCATGAAGTGTTAGATGTAAGAGAAACAGCAACGGTAACTGGTGAGATCAAGACAGGAAAACTCTTGGTTCAGAATGGGGCTACTTTCACTGGTAATTGTGATATGGGTCACAGAATAAAAAACATCAATGCTGAAGCTTCATAGAAGTATAGGCGCACTACATTGACGACAGATAAAAAAGACAAGCGAAAACGGATAAAGAGCTATTCCAAGTATTCAGGAATGGTCTATCAGTTATTTGGAATGCTTGCGATCACAATATTTCTGGGCTTAAAGGCAGATGCTTACTTTGGTTATGAAAAGCGGTATATCACTGCTGTAGCGCTTATAGTTGTGTTGTTCTCTTTTTTCTACAAGCTCACCATAGATTTAAGTAAAAAATGAAGTTTGCAGAGTTTATTAAGTACTTAGTATTGACTACTGTGGTGACACTTCTCATATACTACTTACTTAAGTTGTTTCTTCCTCTGGGTTCTACCGTCGGGTTTTTGTGGGGGTCTATTATAGGCTTTGTTGTGCTGTCTGTTCTTATTTATTTGCTGGTAGAACGTTCATTAGCAGTAAGCAAGGGTAGGAATATGTTAGGACTAGTAGTTTTTAATGTATTGCTGAAGCTGGCATTTTCTTTTGGCTTTGTAGCCTTCTATGTTCAGAATAACCAACCACAGAATAAGTTATTTCTCTTGCCTTTCTTTATTGCTTATCTGACCTTCACCATATTCGAGACTTATTTTTTAAATCTACAAGCTAGAGCTTCCAAGTAATCAAGCTACTAGTATCGGATTCTCCAAAAAGGATTTTTTCTTCCCTCTATACTCTGAGCGATAAACTTTTCCAATTTCGAATTGAGTTCTTTTCGATTGGTTTTTTTGCCTTTCATCTTATTGGGAATAGGTAACTTGTCCATGGAGCTTTCTAGATTTACTTTGGTGGCAGTAATGACTGCATCACCATCATTAATATTTAGTTCCAGAATAACACCTGGCAGCCCACCATATCCTTCTGGACCACCAGAAAAAGGAATCGCATCTGAAAACCAAGCATGAATAGTCTGATCTTTCAGTTCGTTTCTAGTCTCTGCTTTCATACAGAGGTAGCCTTCTATTTCCTTTATCTCATTTAGGATTTTCCATTTTGTCTTAGGTAGATCTTCTTCTAAGAGAAACTTTTTGCCTAGCTCTTCTCTGAGGTCTTTTATTTTTTTGGCTTTGTAGTCTCTTATTAGAACAAGCGCATCTTTGTTCCATGAGTAAGTATTATCTGTTTTTTCCTCTATAGCGTAGGTGTATATCGACTTATTATTTTTAAAACTCAGGTCATAGTTTTGTCCTTTGTTTTCTTCATTTCCCCAGGTCAGTGTATATCGGTCTACTTCTTCTTGGCTGACATAAGGCAACTTAGACATAATGGAAATCCAGTCCGTTTTTCTATTGTAAGTGATAGTCCCTTGTGGTAGCTGGCTGAATAAACTGATGCTGACAAGTAGAAAGAAAATTATGATTATTGTTTTGTTCATGTTGCTCATTCTAGGTATAAATGTACTTTGGATTTAAATTAGAAGTCCTTAAGAATAATTTAAAGCTTATGCTTTTCAGCTTATGCTCCTACCACCAAGAGTCTTTTCTTACATCTGTTTTCATGCCTCTGATATTGTAGGTCACACTGAGCATCCCATATCTCCCGATGGCTTCTGTCTCAGACTGTGATATGCTGATGCCATAAGCACTCTGATTAAAGCCTACATTTTTGTTCAGCGCATCATAGAGAGAAAATCTAAGTTCTAATTGGTTGCCCTTCATAAAGTGTCTGTACAAAGAAGTGTTCCAGATAGGAATCTCTCTACTTAGATTAAATCTATCATTAGTGTACTTATCATAGTTGAAGGTAGAGGTAAAAAAGAAGCCAGCGATCAGTTTGGTGTTGAGCTGAGCAGAATATTTAATTCTATTTGTTTTTTGATCTTGAGTATCATCTATACTGTACTTGGTATCAGAAAAACTATACCTGCTAGTGAGATAGATAGACATATGTTCTGATGGTGTTATGTCCAACTTTAGTTCAGGGGTATGTGTGCCTACCCTAGTTTCGTTTTGGGTATTGTTGACGATGGATAACCTCTTGTTAGTATTATAACTGTAGTGGGTTCTGACTTTGATTTTGTTTTTGATAATAGGGACACTGTATCTTATGGAGGCATAGATTCTACTGCCGCCATCTACAGTAATGGGGGTATAAGTGGTGATGAGGTTTTCATCTACAGACTCATCAGTAGAAAATTGTCTTTCATAGAAGGAAAGACTAGTATTCAAATTGAGTCTCATGTCATGCAGTGGAAAGCTTTTACTTGCATACATCGAAATATCATTAGACAATTCTGGTTGCAGAGCAGGGTTACCGATCTTTACATAGAGAGGGTTGGTATTATCTACTAGTGGTTGTAAGTCTCTTATGTCAGGTTCTCCAGCATTTCTAGAGTAGCCCAGATTAATGTAAGTGTTCCTATTAGGGTTGAAATTCATAGATACATTAGGGATGATATTATCGAACTGCTTGTCCACCGTGCCTAATAAAGTATCTGTAAGAAGAGATCTGAATTCTCCATTAAGATCAAAATGCTGATAGGCGGCTCCTACCGAAATATTTATACCATCATGACTATATCTAAGAGAGGTTCCGGCTCTGTTGTAATTGATATTGTTCTCATAAGAACGGCTGAGATCATCGTTAGCAATATCCATATCACCCACTTGATCAAAGACTGACCTTTCTCCTGTCTCTGATCTATTTCTTCTGTTGTAGAAAGTTTGTGAATAGAATTTATCACCTATGGGTTCTACATAGAGGAAATTTCCTTTAAAGAGATTTTTTGTCGCTCTATTATTGTTCTCTTGGTCAATGTTCAAGGTAGAAAGTAGAATAGCCTGATTATCAAAAAAATCTGTATCAGAATTTTGTGTCCAGTCATCAGTAAGTTCGGTAGCTAGGTATGAAAAATTGATACCCATGCTCCTACCTTTCTTTTTGAATTTTTTTCTGAGCAATGCTAATCCATTAAATAGTTTTCCATCGGTGGTGGTGTTATTTGAAAAACTACTAGAGCTGGTGAGCAAGTTGTCTTTAGAAAGAGCGGAATTGCCATCATATAATTTTGTGTCATTTATGAGAGCACCATTCATTTCTATTTTGAGGGTATGTAAGGAATCTATTTCTTTTTCAAAATTCAACTCGGCACGATGGCCTTTGGAGAGGTCATCAGCAGTACTGCTTCTTGTCTCATTCTGAGTGAAAGCAGGAAAGAACTTGTCTTGATCCATGGAGGCATTAGCTAAGAGTCCCGCTTGGTTATAGTAATAGACTGAGCTGAGCTTGGTCTTGTTATGATCATAATTAAAGTTGACTCCCATATTATAGTTTTCAGGAAGCCCTGCGTTAGTACCAGAAAAGAAGAGGCTCTGTATACTCGACTCTATACCACCTCCTCCAGAGAAAGTATAGTAGCCTCTGCGCCCACCAAAACCATAGTCACTGTCATCTCCGAAATTCCATGATTGGGAACCCATGAAATCCTGGTAGTCATCCCACGACAAGCCATTTCTTCCTGTGTTGTTTCCTACGCCTACTAGACTGAACTGTATTTTCTTATTGAATTTATTATAGTTGCCTTTTAGTTCTTTTCTAGATTCGTCACCTATACCTGCGATGACCTTGCCGAAGCCGCCGCTCTTAAATTCTTCTTTTAGTTCTAGGTTCATTGTTTTGTCTTGGGAGGTGGTGGCCGCTCCAGTTATCTCTTCTTCCTCTGTCTTAGAATCGAAAACTTGTACTTTGGAAATGCCTTCAGCAGGGAGGTTTTTTGTTGCCGCTTTAGGATCAGAGCCAAAGAAAGATTTCCCATCTACAGTTACTTCGTTCACCTCTTTTCCGTCAGCATTGATACTACCATCGGCCTCTACTTCTATGCCGGGTAGTCGTCTGAGTAAGTCTTCGACCGTAGAGCCTTCTGGCACTTGGAAGGTGGTCGCATCATACTCTATGGTATCCCCCCGCATTTTCATGGGTGCTTTGGCTGCCTTGATGACGACTTCCATGAGTTCGGCTGCGATCTCTGTCATTTTTAGTGTTCCTAATTTTACATCTTTCCCGGTAGAGCTGGCATCTACTGTTAGGGGGAGGTAGCCTAGATAAGTGGATTTGATAAGGTGGTCCCCTGCGTTGACATCTTTGAATCGGAATGAACCATCCATTTCTGTCCGAGTAAAGTCTACCATTGTAGAATCAGATTTTTCTAGGAGGAGAACCGTCGCATAGATTAGGGCATTGCCCAAGGTGTCTTCTATGGCACCATCTATCTTATAAGTAGACTGTGCTGTAGAGATATTAAGCGTCATGAGCAAGGTAAACAAACAGAGGAAGTACTTCATTGTGGCTATTTTTCATTCAATAGTACGAATACGTTCGTATTAAAAAGAGCATTTGTGGATTATTAACAAACTATTAGCAAATAGAATTCCTTCCTTCATCTCCTCCTATTACTGACAATAATAATGCAAGTCAATATGATTACATGTTAAAGAACAAGCAAAATATGTCCTACGTTA
>CALLAE010000087.1 GCA_938002665.1 uncultured Saprospiraceae bacterium
AGGATCTGTCTTATTCGGTAGTGGCTATGTGTTATTTGCCTACTTAGATGGGGAGCTTATAGATGGTCTAGGGTGGTTATCACATGATGACCTAGTAGAGGCTATTGCGGTAGGTCAGATGACTCCAGGGCCCGTTCTATCTACTGCGACCTTTATAGGCTATAAGGTTGGAGGTTTTGGAGGCGCAGCACTAGCGAGTATCGGTATCTTTCTACCCTCTTTTTTTTATGTATGGATACTAAATAACTATGTCCATAAAATGAGAAAGAATAAGATCTTAAAGAGATTCTTAGAAGCTGTCAATGTTGCTGCTGTTGCTGTAATGCTTGTCGTCTGTGTCAAGATGGGGCAGAGCATCTTGATTGATTGGCGCACTGGACTTATCTGTGCATTGAGCTTTTTTGTATACTTCTACTTCAAAGGCATCAATACACTGTACATAATTCTTGGAGGAGCTGTCCTAGGATATTTGCTATCTTTCGTTTAAGAAAGTGTAATTACAATTGGCGGATTATTACAAAGAAGGTTTCCTTATACAAGTTATATTCTACTCTATGATCTGGCTAATCAGTGAGTACACTGGTTTTTTACTTTGTGTTATAATGGCAGGCGTGATAGCAGCTCTACTGATTTTTGCTTACATCGTAGAGCTGGTGCAGAAATCAAAAGTCCCCAAAAGTTACTTCAGATGGATGCTGGTATGCTGCCTAGCACCAGCGCTAGTGTGCCTAGCTTTTAGTCTTATCTACCAAGGTAATTTTGACTGGTTAGAGGGCTGAGATCGTCTACTAAATACAATCCAAATCTACCCTTGATAGGGCATCATTATTTGGAAAACAATTACCAGAAGGTAGTGAGGTAGGTACGTATCTTGAAAGCTCACTATCATACAAAGCATTCTCTATAAAATCAGTCAGTTGCTTAATCTCAGTTTCAGACATGCCTTTAGGTCTAAACAAGTTAGACAATTGAGCATCAGGAACATTTTGATTTTGCTTGACAGCTTCATTTTTGTATTTCAATACCTCCTCTATGCTGTGGAAGGTACTCCCATGACCATAGAACGGAGAATCTTTAAGATTATATAACTGAGGTACCTTAAACTGGTAGTCTTCATCAGGGTTTCCTGTAAAGCCTCCCCTGCCTTTATGGACAGGCATATCATCTTTTACATTAATTACATTACTACCATTGACAAGGTCACCCATACCTATAGCATGGAATTCCATAGAGCTAAGGGCGGGTCCATTGTGACAGTTTGCACAGCCATTATTAAAGAAGGCAATGGCACCATGCTTTTGGTCATCTGTAAGTGCAGCAGAATTGCCTTTAAGATATTCTTGCCAAGGACTTTTGTTAGCCAATAAAGTTCGCTCATAAGCTGCTATTGCCAGGCCAGCTGTGATACTATTATATCTGTTCTCTTCTTCTAGGTGTAGAAAAGCAATATCGAATAGATCTTTATACTCCGTATTGGATATAAATTCTTCATCTATAGAAAGTCCAAATCTGTGAACAGCTAGCCCAGCAATTGCTTGGGTCTCTACCCCTTCAAAACCAAATCTATTAGTGGCTATAGGTGTTCCAGGTGTCCATTGAGACTCGGTACCTGTATTTAATGAAGTAGCCCCAAACTGTCCATTCCATAACATCAGTTTCTGATAAGCGGTATTTAGAGCTGCTGGTGTTCTGATAGGCTGTACATCAATGTCTGAATGTTCATAACGTGGGTCTATTAATCTGGCTTCTCCCGTATAACCAAAACCTATACCACCATCTCCTATTCCTTGTGGGACATTGGCTTGAAAGCCACCCTCAGCATGGTGGCAAGAAGCACACGAGTACGTGCCCATACTTTGCATAAAGTTAGACTCAGATGCTAAGGCCGTTTCATGAAACAACAACTTTCCTAGCTCTACTTTAGATCTAGTAATATGATTTTTAGGATCTTGCGGGATCTTATTATATTCATCGCTATCAGGCATGATATAATCTTCCACACTGTCACCAGTACTGTTTATCGCTGCCATTATTTGTTGATCAAGCTGTACTGTGGGATCTTCGTTCATCAGTATAAGTTCATCATTACCACAGGCTATGATGAATATTGAAAGTATAGCTAGAGCTACTATGTTGCGCATTGCAAAATGTTTAAAATACTATTAGAAATGATTAAGGCGAGGGACGGGTGCCTACTCAGCCTACTCAGGTAGGTATGAAAAAACGGAATGTCTTCCAGAAGACAAAGCTATGCTGAAAAGGTGAATTTATCTAGTGTGAAATAGTTAAAAAACAGACAAGAACTTAACAATTAGGTTTTTCTCTTCTTTTTTTCTGCAGCAGGAAATAGTATATTATTCAGTATAAGTCTATAGCCTGGAGAGTTAGGATGGAGATTTAGATCTGTCTCAGGGTCACCTACAAAATGACGATAATCCTCTGGATCATGCCCTCCATAAAAAGTCCAAGTACCAAAACCATAGGTCCCGTGTATATATTTCGCCTCGTCAAGGCCTATATTCTCACCTAAGATGAGCACATCTGATTTGATAACAGATTTCGGATAAGCAGTAGTTTGCCCCATGAAAGCTTTGATAGTGGTGGTATGGTTCTGAGTTAACATTGTAGGTACTGGATCCCATTTAGCCGAAAACTCAAATAAAGTAAAGTAATCGTTAGTAGGCGTTATTTTCCTTTTTCTATTATCTATAGTGGAGTATTCATACTCTAAAGGATTCTTCACTAACTCCCAATCCTTAAAAGCGAAAGTCTGTGAAAAGTCCATCTTACCGTCTAGATCGGGGTCCATCGCATCACCATCATACATTTTGGCGCAGATATCATGCCCTTGACAGGCAAGGGCAATGTCATAAGTATCAGTGGCTGAGCACATTGCAAACATAAATCCACCCCCTGACACATATTCTCTTATTTTCTTGACAACATCTAATTTTAGCTGCGAAACTTTATTATACCCTAGATCAGCTGCTAACTTTTCCATCTTTTGCTGGTTGATCTTATACCATGGTTTATTCCCTTGCGAGTAATAGAATTTTCCATACTGACCAGTAAAGTCTTCATGATGTAAGTGTAACCAATCGTATTCTGCTAACTTATCATCTAGCACATCTCTATCATATATAGTCTCGTATGGTATCTCTGCGTAGGTTAGGACAAGAGTAACGGCATCATCCCACGGCTGTACTTTCTCCCCTTTTGCATTAAAATCAGGCGTATATACAGCAATCTTAGGAGCTTGCTCTAACTTGATGGTTTCCATGTTTTTCTCTGGGTTAGCTATCTGCTGTCTGATAGATCCGAACTCTGCATTGGAAATGACCTTATAGCTTACACCTCTTGTCTTACATTCTTTTTCGAAAATAGGATTGTGTTCAAAGGCAAAAGCACCACCGTTGTAATTAAGCAACCAGTATGCCTCCGCGCCAGAATCTATAACCCAGTAAGCAATACCATAGGCTTTAAGATGATCTTTCTGCTCCTCATGTGCCATAGGAAGTAGTATATAGGAAGCCTGAAGACAAAAGGCAACCATAATGCAACTAATAAAGGCTATTGCTCGTTTCATTTCATGTAAAATTAGAGTACAAAACTAGTACTAAATCAGAACGCTAGCTAGTTTCCTATAGTTTTAAATGCTTACTACTTACGAGATTATTAACACTTAAAGGTATTAACAGTCAGATTATCATACATTAGCTATATTTTTAATATTTACATCATTTTGTGTTAGCGTTCATCAAGCTGAATTTGGAAAACATACAATTATCATATCCTAATTACTATTTGGCGATAATCGTCATCATTGCGGTGCTCTTTGCTTTAGGTCTCTATTTTAAGGATAAGCGTATCAAGGAGAACAAGTCCTGGTTGCCTTCAGTTCTAGGAGCTTTACGGTTTCTCAGCATCTTAGGTATTTTGTTTCTTTTGCTTCTACCTCTATTCAAGAAGTTTATAACTGAAAAACAAAAGCCAGTCGTTGTCATCTTACAGGATGAAAGTGGATCCATTCGGTCCTCTACTACCTCAGAGGCTCTAGAGCAATTAGAAACAGGAAAAGCAAATCTGAGTGCTCAGCTTTCAGAAAAATTCGAAATTGTAGAGTTAGCATTTGGCGAAAACTTATCCACTAGTGCTAAGGATACAATCATTCCACAGTCTACAAATATCTCTAGCCCACTAGAATACATTTCTGAGACCTTTGAAGATCAAAATCTAGGAGCTATTATACTTGCTACTGATGGCATATTTAACGAAGGCAAGAATCCCTTATATGCTGACATGAACCTAGCAGTGCCTATCTACCCCATTGCTCTAGGAGATACTACAATAAGAAAAGATATACTCATCAAAAATGTCCTTCATAACAGAATCGCCTATCTCAACGATAAGTTTGCAGTAGAGGTAGACGTGCAAGCATATAACTCTAAGGGCAATAAGAGCACCGTTACCTTACACAAAGTGTCTGGCAGCACTAAGACTAAAATAGATTCTAAAGGATTCACCATAGACAAAGACAATTTTTTTAAGTCATTCAAATTCGAGTTGGATGCTGATCAGGTCGGTAATGTGAAATATCTAGTCTCTGTTAATGGTGTAAGCAATGAGGTAAGCACCAAGAATAATTATCGCAATGTCTACATAGAAGTCTTGGATGCAAGACAGAAGATATTGCTTCTAGCTAACGCTGCCCATCCAGATATTAAGGCTATCAAACGAACTATAAAGGCCAATAAAAATTATGAGTTAGAAGTCAAATATGCCAAAGATGACTTAGCTCTTATCCGTCAGTATGACCTCATCATTATGCATGATCTGCCTAGTACCAAGCATAAGGTAAGTGGCATCATTCAAGAAATCAACAAGATTAAGAAACCTGTCTTTTACATCAATGGTGCTAGCACCTCTATGGCAGAACATAACAGTATTCAGGAAGTCATCAAAGTAACTGGCGGAAATCAGAGCATGAATGACATAACACCATTGCTGAACGACAACTTTGATTTATTCACTCTAGATGAAGAGTTAGGTGGGGATCTCAGAAAATATGTGCCTCTGAAAGTGCCATTTGGAGAGTACAAGACACAGGCAACTGCTAAAGTTCTACTGCATCAAAAAATAGGTAACGTAGAAACAAAGTATCCCTTACTAGCTTTTTCAGATCTGAATAATCATAAGCAAGCCGTGCTAGGCGGGGAAGGACTTTGGAGATGGCGTCTATATGAGTATCAAGAGTTTGAAGAGTATAAGCATAGTCAAAATTTGATTATGAAGACCTTACAGTACATCTCTCAAAAAGATGATAAGAGGAAATTCAGAGCTTTCGTATCTAAGAACTCATTCAAAGAAAATGAGGCTATAACTTTCGATGCGCAACTGTACAACGAAAACTACGAATCCATCAATACACCTGAAGCGAAATTGACGATCAAGAATGCGGATGGAGAAAAGTTTGACTATACTTTTTCTAAGACCAACAACTATTATAATATAGACGCGGGCAGGTTTCCTGAAGGCAATTATTCATTTACTGCCACCACAACATACAATGGAAAGGATCTTAGCGCAGGCGGGAAATTCAATGTAGAGTCCATAATAAAAGAGCAATACGATCTTACTGCTAGGCACGGATTACTACATGACCTCACTAAGAAGTTTGGCGGTGCTGTGGTGTTACCAGACAACATCAGCTCCATAGGCTCTGCGTTATTAGAGAGCGAGACTATTAAACCTATACTGTATCAGAAGGCCGAAACTTCTCCAGTACTGGATTTATGGTGGCTGCTCGCACTATTGATTTTCTTTCTTGCTATGGAGTGGTTTTTGAGAAGATATTTTGGAAGTTATTAACTAAAACCTTTTGAGACTTAACCGCTGATTATCAGTCTAACTAATATAACTTAAGATTACTATGAGAGGACTAATGAGATTATTAATGATGTTTGGCCCAATGATATTTAGACAATTCCAAAAATATCAGAGAAACAAAGCTAGACAACAACCTACTCAGTACCCAGATAGACAGATAGAACGCGGAAGACCTTCTAATAGACATGACAACAGAAATGATCCTAGACAAGCAAAGCATGATAGAGGTGAGCATGTAGAATACAAGGATCTCAATGCTGAGTTGGGAAGAAGAAAGGAAGCTAGCCTAAGTGCTGAGGAAAAAGACTTCAAGCTGAAAGAGGATGAGATTATGCTGGACAAAGCTGACCTAAGACATTTGGAAGGGGACATAGCCAAAGCAGAGGTTTCTGATAGTGCCTTAGAGGAAATGGACGATGATGCACCTAGACCTCCTAAGAAACCTAATAAGGACGATCTAGATCTTAAAGATCTCTTTCTAGATAGCTAATATTTATTCTAGTATACTAGAGTACTTATCACTGAAGATATCTCTGCCTATTATTAGTTTCATAATTTCTGAGCTGCCCGCATAGATTCTGGAAACTCTGGCATCTGTATACATTTTACTTATTTCATATTCTGCCATGTAGCCAGCTCCTCCATGAAGTTGTACTCCTAGGTCACACATTCTACCCTCTAGCTCCGTAGCGAGTAACTTTACCTTAGCACCCACATTAGGTGTCAGCAAGTCCTTATTATTCAGCTCTACACAATGATCAATATAGGCTTCTATCATATCCAACTCGGCATCCATCTCCGCCATCTTGAATTGAGTATTTTGAAAATCAGCAATAGACTTACCAAAGGCTTTTCTCTCCATCACAAACTCCCTCGTAATATCAAAGGCATGCCTAGCACTTGCTGCACTCTGGCAAGCCACAATCAATCGCTCCTCTGCCAGACCGGTCATCAAATAGCTAAAGCCTTTCCCAGGCTCACCTAGGATATTCTCCTTAGGTATCTTGACATTATCAAAAAATAGCTCTGCTGTATCCTGCCCTTTGAGGCCCATTTTCTCCAGATTTTTTCCACGCTTAAATCCCTCCATTCCCGTCTCTACAACACATAGTGTCAATGCATGTCTCCCCTCGCCAGGCACAGTCTTAGCAGCCGTGACGATGGCATCACCATTGATACCATTAGAGATATAAGTCTTGTTGCCGTTTAGCAAATAGTAGTCACCTTTATCTTCTAAGGTAGATCTCATACCAGATAGATCACTACCTGCATCAGGCTCTGACATAGCTACTGCAAGCACTATATCACCAGACGCCGCTTTAGGTAACCAGCGCAGCTTTTGCTCCTCTGTGCCTAGCTTGTCAAAGTAAGGCCCTACTAGCCTACTGTGCAAAGTATTGAACCAATCTAGACAGCCTACCCGCACTGTCTCTTCCATGATAATCTGCTCATAGCGAAAATCACGATCACCTAAGCCTCCGTACTTTTCCTCAGGCCATATCATCAGAAAGCCCATCTCGCCTGCCTTCTTAAAAGCACTGCGATCGACTAGGCCTGCCTTACGCCATCCCTCCATATGAGGGACAATCTCTTCCTTGAGAAAATTCCTGTAGGCTTCTCTAAACATGATTTGATCTTCCGAAAAACCACGGAGTTTATCCTTGGATGATTGTACTGTTAGTGTAGACATCTTTTATAATTCTTTGAATGGGTTAGGCGTAGGTTCTTTTTAACGGCAAGGTAGAACATCTGAGCAAGCCTTCCATTTTAGACGTTTCAGAATAAGGTATTTCTTCTACTGTAAAGCCCTTAGCTCTTAGTTGTTTATTTAGCTGACCGAACTCGCTTTCATCAGCGCCCGAGACAACTACTTCTGGACTGATAGAAAATACATTAGAGTTCATGTTATACATTTGCTCACTGTTAATTTTTATCGCATTCGCTGCTCCTCCAAATAGCTCCATCAACATCTGAGCCTGATCTGGGTCTTCAAAGCCCTCATGAAATATGATACAGTGATCGTTTTTTCCTATAGGCTGAAATGCACAATCTAAGTGCAAACAATTTCTATCGGGATACTTATCAGATTTTAATAGATAGATGGGTATGACTTCTTTTTCAGGAAATTTCTGGGCTAGGTAATCTATAGCTGCAGGATTAGTTCTGTTGCAGCGCATATTCTCACAACCCTTAGCAGCCTGTCCTACAAAGATTTTATCTCCACTTATGATTACATCTCCACCTTCCACTCTTACGGACTGTGGTGGAAACCAGACTTCTTGTCCTATCTGAGCCACTATATTTCTGATAGCAAAAAACTCTGCTTGTCGTTCTATGGTACCCATATTCGACTTGATAAATACATCATCTATCACGAAACCTATATCTCGAGTATAGATTTGATTGGTATTGGCAAGTGTTTCTGGTTGGTACACTTTCACGTTGTACTTATTCAGTACTCTGATGAAGTGATTGTTTTCTACTTTCAGATCAGACTCTAAGGGATAGGTACCCGCAATTATATGATTTCTGGATTTTGGATCCGTAATAAGATCATCATCAGGAGCAGTCTCACTGGCCCAGGTGTCAGGATGAACGTATTTCATGAAAGGTGTACCCAGATCTCTTGCAGTACCTAAAATCACAGCTTCTAGCGGGGCAGTCTCGTCTTGAACATGGATATCTATGTGGGCTTTCGTCATTATGTTATGCTGTTTTTCAGCGAGGGGCAAAGATAGTCATAGCTTGGGTATCGGTCAGTTAGTAATGAGATTATTTACGTGGAATAGGGCGAAAAAGCCTACTTCATATTAAAAACAAAAAAATACTATATTCATACAGTCACTTTAGATTTGTACACAACTTCAACTTTCAAACGCAAGCTGCATATGAAAAAGCTATTAGTATTTTTCTACTCAATTCTGTCATTTTATAATTATTCTGCTCAAGACTTAGAATGGATCGGTGATCCCTCTGATTTTTTTCCTCCGAATATAACCATCTCCTATAATGATGGCTGCAGTGGTGATTTTCTTGACTGTATGTGGTATAGTAACAGTAGTATAAATAACCCTAATGGAACAACTTCTTGGATTTGGGAAGCATTAGAGAATATGCACTGGCAAGGGGGTTGTGATGTCTCCGTTGTATACTCTCATTTACCTTGTTCAGATGTAATAGCTAATGTAAATCAGGCAATAGCACCAGAACTTGTTCTTGCATCTGTTGATTCGGAAGAGACTACTACTGTGAGTATAGAAGTTATAGATGATTGTGATCCTACAAATTTTTTATTGTATGAATTTGATGTCACTGTTCGATGTATAACTTGTATATCAGATGCCAACTACTTCTGCTCCACTTGCGATGATGCTGAAGACAACTGTAAACTCTGTGATCCTTTTGAGTTAGCTGGTGGTTATACGTCTTGCACACCACCATGCATCGATCCCTCTTGTGAGGCAATAAGCGATGGTTCACAGCCCATCTCTCTTTGTATGGCTACAGGAATTCCTAATAACATGTCTTGGTTTGCTTTTGTTGCCAGTTCAGAAACCCTACAAATAGAACTAGATGTGGGAGATTGTACTCTGGATCAAGGTATACAAGCAGGTATCTACGATAGTTGTGACTGGGATAACTGTATTATTTTCTTTTCTGGAGGCGATTCTAATTGCTTCTCCACTTCGTCTTCTGAATCATCTGATAGCTTTATACCTGGTAACACGTATTACCTCTGGGTAGATGGTTGTGGTGGTGATCAATGTGAATATACAGTAACAATTGTAGGATTAGAATTCTTAGGCTTACCAGAAATGGATGCTGTGACAGCCTACAGTATCGGTAGAGATGAAATGCTGACTGATAATATAAATGATCCTAACAATAGTGGAACTCAAATCTCTCCAGATGGAAGTACATCCATGTGTGAAGTCAATAGAACCATAACAGTTTGTTCTGGAGAGCTTATTCAATTTGGAATTTTACACAAAGGCAATCCTACTCATCCCTTAGACAAACATCAATCTGCATGTAATGAGTACAGTAATGCAATAAATTATGATTTTATCTGGGATGTAGAATGGCAGGGAGAGATCATATCAAATCCAGCCTTAGACGGAGAATTTATTCCTGAGCTCAAAGTACCTGACGAAGCAGGAACTTACCAGATCTGTCTCAACTTTATACATTTTGAATGTGATGTAAAAATCGGGCCTAGCTGCCTCAACATTGTAGTAGATGAAAGCTTATTGCTTGATTATTATGTAGATGCAGATGGCGATGGTTATGGGACAGGCCCTGCTGTGCAATTTGGTTGTAATGCACCTAATGGCTATACATTGAGAAATGGAGATTGTGATGACAATGCTCCTTTTATATATCCGGGAGCAGAAGAACTTTGCAACCAAAATGATGACAACTGTGACGGACAAGTAGATGAAGGACTGACCTACACTACTTATTATCAAGATTCAGATATGGATGGCTATGGTACAGAGGGTTCTGGCTTCCAAGACTGCATACAACCACCTGACACTTCTACAGAAGGGGGAGACTGTGATGATAATAATGGAGCTATAAATCCTGCAGCAGAAGAAATCCCTAACAACTCGATAGATGAAAATTGTGATGGTGAAACTGAAATAATTGATCTAGATGGTGATGGATGGAATTCAGACCTTGACTGTGATGACACTAATGCGGCCATTAACCCTGCAGCAGAAGAAGTACCTGGAAATGGTATAGATGAAGACTGTGATGGTGAAGACGGACCTGTGTCCACACTAGAGATCAATGAAGTCACTATAGCTATTTACCCTAACCCAACTAGTGGCCTTATCTATTTTGATACAGAACTGGTCGGCTTGCACTACCAGCTCACGGCCTTGGATGGAAGGAGTCTTAGGGCAGGCATAATTACTGATTCTACTTTAGATCTTAAGACTCTAGCTGCAGGAGTATATGTGCTAGAGCTTGCTACACAGGGCTTAAATGAAAAAGTGGTGCAGAGGATAGTTAAGTTGTAATTGGAGCTAATCAGAGATTTCTCCCAGCTCTAGAATGTACCATTCTATGGCAGCCATATCGAGATTAGCCCTCCTACCCACTGCTTGCGGGGCATAATGTTTTGCAAGATAATCTAAGATTATAGGTTCCTTACTTCCTAGATCGTTTAGACCTTGAGTGGCGTACATCCATTCTATCATATCTTTCCATCCTTGTCTACTGGCTCTATTTTGTGTTATCAGTTTGGCAGAGTGGCAAGGCGTACAAGAGGCAATAACTAGATCTAGGTTTTCATCAGCTATGAAACCTGTCTTTACATGTATACCCTTTTCTATGAGATCCCAGTTTTCATATCGCTCTTGCTTTTTGAGCTTTTCTCTTTTGTTAGTGTATGCAGCAAGATGCTCTTCTGAATATTCAGGTTGATTTATCGCAGCAATTACCGTCTGGCCAAAAACTAAGTAGAGCCCAAAACCGAAAACTAAAAACACAAGTAAGCCTAGAAGTAGGCTAAGACTTTTCCATAATCCTGAAGTATCAAAATCCTTATGCTGCATCTACACCACCTTTATAGCTATTCTGTGACAAGCATTATTGAGATAGCCTTTGGGATTCCAGCCAGGCAAGAGGACAGGCTGGGTTCTGCCTTCTGAATCTGTTGCCCTAGCCCATACTTCATAATAGCCTTCTGTGGGAAAGCTAAGCCGAGCACTGAACTGTTGCCAGGCATAGCGATTAGCGCTAGGGCCGAGCTGACAGCTTTCCCAGTGCATTCCGAAATCTATGGAGTATTCTACTTTTGCTATTTCTTTGCTCGAGGTCCAAGCGTGGCCAGCGATAGGCAGTTGTTGGGAAAGCTTTATGGTAGCACCAGTTTTAGGTGCTGTTATGAGAGACTTGACTGGCATGTCTTCTATGATACACATGTCTTTATCTTCCACTTTGGTACCCGGAGCAACTGGGTCGCAAGGAATTCTATAGGCCGTTCCATTCATCTTCTGTCCATCATGTACCCTATCTCTAATCACTATTTTCTCCAACCACTTACCAGAGCAAGACGCTGGATAACCTCCGAAAACTAGTCGTAAGGGATAGCCATTGAGCAGAGGCAGATCTTCATCATTCATAGCCCAAGCAATGAGGCTCTCTGTTTCCAGAGCTTTAGCAATAGGCACCCCTCTAGATATGGCTTGCTTAGTTGTATCACCTGAAAGATGCATATCTGCACCATAGTAACCGATATAGACAGCATTAGATTTTATGCCTACTGCCTCTAAGACATCTTTCAGTCTTACCCCAGTCCACTTCGAACAGCCTACAGCACCAGTAGTCCATTGATTGCCTTTAGCGGGAGGATTGAATTCTGACCGACCATTGCCACCACATTCTAAGGTGAGGTTATAACTGACCGTTTCAAAACTAGATTTTAGTTCTTGTAGAGTAAAGCTTCTCTTACTCTTTGCTGACTCCCCTGCTATGGTCAGTGTCCAGTTATTTACATCAGGATTTTGAGGAGGTAAGCCATTATTTCTGACAAAGAAGAATTCATTGGGAGTGAGTGCATCATTGAGCAGATGTGCAGGGGTTTCCATATTGATGGGTCTATCATTTAAGACAGCCATCTGACTATCTTTTCCAGGGTATAGTCCTACAAGATTCAGCCCCAATGGCAAATTACTCGCATAGACAACTCTAGTTCCTAAGGACAAGGCAACCGTCGCAAGAGCTGTCTTCTTCACAAAATCTCGTCTGCCATTAGGGCTCAGTATTCTATCATTATTCTTGCTTCCCATATCTAGTCTAGTAATTCATTAGTAAGTGAGTCTCTCATTTCTTCAAAGCGGACCTCAGAACACAATTTAAGAATAGGAACTGTAGTATCAATAGAATTCTTATAACTCCACTCTATCCAAGAGCCATCATAGTTTTTGACTTTAGGGAAACCCAGCACATGCTTCAATACATAGAACATATGAGAGGTCCTAGAACCACTCTGACAGTAAAGAATAATATCCTTATCTGGAGTAATACCCTTCTTTTCGAGATTATACCTCAGATCATGCTCCGCTTTTATTCTATGATCTCCACTCAGGTCAGCTAGTTCAGACCAGTTAAGATGAATGGCCGAAGGGATACTACCTCTATCAAAAGCGCCTTTTTTGTAATCATAGATGGTGCCTTTAGAAACAAATGGCTCTCCTCTATACTCATAAGATTCTCTGGTATCTATAAGAATAGTATTCTTATCACTGACAGCAGCTCTTACCTCTTCAAAGTTTGCAATTATAGTAGCATCAAAACTTTCAGCTAAGTCATAGTCAGTAGAATCGGCCACAACTATGAGATCAGTCACAGGATAGTCCTGCTCTTTCCAAAACTTGAAACCTCCATTTATAATTTTGAAACTATCAAAACCATATAAGTTGAGCACCCAAGCAAAACGCATTGCATCTACATTGGCTTTTACATCGTACAACAATAGAACTTTGTCATCTGTATATCCCAACTGTCGTAATAAACTCTGGAGTTTATCCTTGGAAGGAATCAGTCCACCATAGGGTGACCTCAAAGTAGAGCCATAATCTGGTCTCCATATATTGAGAGCATTAGGCAGGTGCTCTTTTTTATACACCTCATTTTTTGATATTTGTATGGGAACAAACTTACTCGAATCCTCCTGCAGCAAATCAAATGCTTCATCAGCCTCAATGAGATTATAAGCAGTAATAGCATCTTTACTTGTAAAGTAACTGAACGCGTTCTTATCACTCTGGCAGGCACAGATAACAAGACCAATGAGTAATGTCAGAAATAAAACTATGCTTAATCGATTCTTTGCCAAGTTTGTCTGTCTAGGCTTCTAAGATAACAGCTTAGCTATGATTGATAACAATTTTTCCCAGCTGGTTGCCAGTTTTCAGGGCTTCTATGGCTTCTACCGCAGCTTCAAGGCTATACTCTGCATGAATCCTCGGTCGTATTTTATGTTGTGTCATGAAATCCAGTAGTTTCTGAAATTCTCTAGGAGAACCCATAGCAGTACCTATAAATTGTATGTGCCTCAGGAAAAACTTACTGATACTTATGGTAGTCTTGGGAGAGCCAGTAGAGCCATATGTAACTATGCGACCTCCATAATTCATGAACTTAAAGTAATCATCTAGCTTAGCAGAAGGAGAACTATCCAGCACAACATCTATCCCACCGGACAGCTCCTTTAACTGTAGATTCCAATCTTCCTCCTTGTAGTTAGCACCACCCTTGGCACCCTGCTGTATGGCATCAGCTATTTTCTCTGGCTTAGAACTGGTAACATAGACATCCGCACCTAGAGCCAGCGCAAGGCCTAAGCCTGCCTGTGCCACTCCACCACCTATACCCGTAATCAGCAGCTTCTTACCAGGACTAAGTACTCCATGTCTGACTAGAGCCCTCCAGGCAGTCAGTCCAGCAATAGGTACGGCAGCTGCTTCTGACCAAGAGAGATATTCAGGTTTTATAGCTAGACTACTGACGGGTACTTTGATGTATTCTGAGATAGTACCAGGATCTGGCATGCCTAGTACTCTAAAATTTCTAGATGGTGCTTCCTCCCTATCTCCCCAAGCAAAGGCAGGATAGATGATGACTTCTTTTTCTAACCAACTGGGCTCCACTCCACCACCTACTTCCACCACAACGCCTGCACCATCTGCACCTAGTATACAAGGCAGAGTCATTCCTGGGTACAAGCCTTTCTGTATCCATATTTCCCTATGGTTAAGTGCGGAAGCTTTGATGGCAACTAAGACTTCTCCTTGTGAGACCGCAGGCTTTGATAGGTCAGTTATCACTATCGTCTTGTCCTCTTGTAGCAGTAGAGCCTTCATCTGTGTTTTTGGTAAATTTACTAAAGTGGTGGATAATCTATTCCATAGTTTTCCGACAATAAAGTTGTGTTAATCAAGAAGTCCTAGCTGAATCTCTTCAACTAGGTCTACCGATATTACTGCTATTTTCAGCTAGATCAATTACGTAGGTCGGGGTCAGTTCCTTCATTATTAGGTACTTCAAATTTTCGCAGCTCAATAAACCCATAATCCACTATCACCTACGTAATACGTAAATCATATAAACCCAGTCAGTTACAGTATCCATATAAATTGTAGAAACCCTTGCTTAATTGTCCAATTCTAATGAAAGAAAATTACAGTGCCATAATTTTTTCTTCCAGCTTTTTAAGAGCATTTGGATTGTAGCCTGTAGGCTGATAGACAATATTTCCCATTTGATCTATAAGAAACATTCTAGGCAGCTTGAAAATATCTAACTCTTTGACGAGATAGCCATACTCATCATGTAATATTGTGAAATCCCAGCCCATTGTATTTGCCATGGGAAATATTTTGCTATGGTCAGTAGGTGCATCTATTGAAATAGCGAAAAACTCAAGGTCGTATTTTTCTGACCAATCACAATGCACTTTCTGTATGGCTTTCAGTTCGCTGCGACAGCTCCCACACCAGGTTGCCCATACACTGACTAAGTATATTCTTCCCTTTGGCAGATGAGCAGCTAGATAAGACTTATCTCCATATTCATTTTTTACATGGATATTCAGAGGTTCTTTAGTGGAACCATGCACAGAGGTCAAAGGAAAAACATGCTGTGCACCTAGGATATGAGTACACAAAAACAATAGTATAAGGAACAGAGTACGCATGAATGTTTATTAATTAAAAACCAATCAAGAGTTACAAAACCGATAAGCTAAATAGTATAATTAAAAAAGCCCTGAAAACAGTAGTTTTCAAGGCTTCGTAGTAGCGGGGGCTGGACTTGAACCAACGACCTTCGGGTTATGAGCCCGACGAGCTACCAACTGCTCCACCCCGCGATGTTTTTCTTTATATATGCTCTCC
>CALLAE010000088.1 GCA_938002665.1 uncultured Saprospiraceae bacterium
AAGAAAGATCTAAGACTAAACCCCGAGCAGCAGCACCAGCTTCTGCGCAGAAAAAAGCAACGCCACCTCCAAAGAAGACAGCCCAGAAAAAAGCTGTCAAGAAAGCAGCAAAGTCAGCACCCGCTCCTGCCAAGAAGATTGTTTCTGAAACTCTGGAGAAAGAAGCACCAGTGGTAGCGACTAAGAAAAAAGTAATAAAAGAAACCAAAGAAGCTAAGGCTGCAAAAGCTGCTGCAGCGGAGGCCAAAGCCAAGGCACAAGCAGAAGCTGCAGCCAAGGCCGCCGAAGAAGAAGCTAAGCGTCAGGCAGAAGCCGAGGCTAAAAGAAAAGCAGCAGAAGAAGCTGCGGCTAAGGCTGCCGCGAAGGCCGCCGCCAAAAGTAAGTTCAGCTCACTTATGAACAATGCTGATGGCAATGGCGCACCATCCAAAGGAGACCCTATGGGCAAGCCCGATGCTAGCGCGCTAGAAGGCATAACCAAAGGCAAGGGTAAAGCTGGAAATGGGCTAGGAGATAGAGGCCTCTTATATGCGCCAGAGATCTCTGATAATTCTCAGAGAACGGGTAAGGTAGTCGTCAATATCTGCGTAAATAAAAACGGAAAGGTAAGCTCAGCTAACTTTACTCAGAAAGGATCGACGACGACTGATAGTCACCTCATTAAGTTAGCTACCCAAAGTGCACGTGAATATAAATTTGCCAAAAGCAGTATCACAGAGCAATGCGGAGATATAACGATAGACTTTAAACTAAAATAAACTAGCCTGAATAATTTTTCTTACGATTAAAAAAAAGGGGACCATCTCTAAAGATGGACCCCTTTTGTGTTTTTTAGTGCAGCTGCTTATTGCTCTGCCCTTACTCTGCCTTCATGTAGTCATCGAAGCTTTTAGTCTTATAAGAATTAGTGCTCGTGTAATTGAGCTGTGGTAATAACTGATCAGGTGTCTTAAAACCAGGTGCCAGCATCACCCTATGAAAATTCTCATCTAGTAACACAAAAGAAGGGTAACTCATTCTCCCATCTAAAAGTGCATAAGCCAGCTGATGAGAGCCACGTCTCCCTTGCTGTACAAACTTAAAAGTACTGTCATTAAAGATGATCTCCTCTTTTTGTTCTGCGTCAAATTTGATAGCATAGAAATCAGTGTTAAGTGCTTTTATAACTGCAGGATCTATGAAAGTGGACTTATCCATTTTCTTACACCATCCGCACCAGTCAGTATAGATGTCTATAAATATTTTCTTAGGCTTCACTTTGTTGGCTTCCATTGCTTCCGTCCACGATATCCATTGGATAGCATCAGTGGCGACTGCTTCTTCCATGACAGCAGGTGTCGGGGCTGCAGTAGGAGCTTCTATCGGCATATTTTTCTTGGAACATGAAAGGGCAGTCAGTAATATGAGAGTAAGGCTTAGATATTTCATTCTTTAATTTATTAAGTCTTTAATAGAGATAATAAAGATAAGGTACTTCGGCAACTTATAGGATAACAGAATTTAATTAACTCAAGTAGATAGTTCATAGTTTTTTCTAGTGAAGAACTATAAGTGATGAGTTCTAGATACCACCGCTCCTATCTATGATGAACGAGGGCCACATCAAGTCAACCTTGTAATCATACATGAACAAGTTGCGCATCATGTAAATCTTATTCATCATAAAAATCCTGTTACAGACAAAATGCAGAGGAGCTCAGCACATTGCCCAGCTCTTAAGACAGAGTCTTAACTAATTATCCAATTGGTTATCAGCTATATGGTTCGGCATCCTTGTCTTTTTCTGCTGACCTTTTACTTACTATCAGAATTAGGATTTATAAGATTTTAGGATTTCAATTTTCCTTATTATTAATATGACTGGATAATTTGTTAAGAAGATTACTCTGCATATACTTCAGACAGCATAAGTGAAAATTATAAAACCTTGACAGGTCACTATCAATGCTATGTGTTTGTGCAATAGCGTTTTATGTAACAGAAAAAACTAATACAAAAATTTCCTATGTGAGATTATTGCTCAATGCTTGGAAATTCCGTTTTTTTTTTTTCATATTCGTTAAAGGTACAAATGAACAACATCGAGTGCACCTGCCTTTTTCTAGGTAAGTGACCAACTGCAAGCTTTAATATTTTTAATACTGGAATACAACTCTAATGGCCTTTTGGCTACTAGAGAAAAAATAATATGGGTAAAAACAAAGAGAGCCCACGTATCCGCCCGTGGCGGAAGCAGACCCTCCATCTCATCGCTAAAACGAGGCTGCAAAGATAGGTCTTCTCTTCTGCTCTACCCATAAGCGCAGAATTATTTTTTTTAAATGCTGCTCTACCTGTGGCGCAGGGAGTATAGAGTGGTGATGACCTAAAAACTTGTTTATGAATTATTTTAAGATTTCTATTATTTTAATTTTCAGTATGTGTTTCCAAAATCATCTAGCTGCACAACTTGCACCTACTGAGGACTATGAAGATAAAATAATGATAGATCGTGTAATACCCGATGGAGAAGATTGTGAAGGTGATAGAATACTCCAGACTCCTGATAAAAGAGTAACTACTTACGATTTTTCTAATGTTACCTTACTTCAATCACCAGTCGTTCCAGATGGCCCATCTGCGTTTGATTCATTTATCTTTGCCTGTGACGGTCTTGTTCCTACTACTAGTGACCAACATTGGGATACTTCTGATGCTCACAAAAGCGTTTTTCAGACACATTGGATGGCAGTCGATGCATTAGAAGTGCTGGATAACTTAAATGATTTTGTAGATTCAGACATAGCAATCCAGCAACTAGACATTGCTGGAAATCACTTTCAGGAAAATGCAGCAGCAGCAGGTAATACAACTATATGTCAGGTTGTAATGGGTACTAGACCTGATGGCCCCGAAGGTCCGACAACATATTCGGAATATGATATAGTAGGACATGAAATTGGACACTGTATCATCTTGGATACTCCATTAGAATATAAGCTACAAGCACCAGGAGCTGGATGGCATGAAGGCTTTGCAGATATAATAGGAAAATATGTTGAAGCACAACTGGATGAAGACGGACTAGATCATATTAATGGAGATGATGTTCCTACTGCAGTTCAGAGGGATCACTCAGTATTCACATGTATGCAGAACCCTGATGCGAGTAGTGGAGGAGATCAAGCGGAAATATTAGGGCACTGGTATTATATGATGACAGAAGGTGCATTTGGTGTAGTTCCATTTGATCATGAGGATATTATTAATCACTTGTTAAATGTTTCTGAAAGTGCGACAAGTGACACTGACACATGGACAGATTTCGGAGAACTTAGTCTTATTCTCGCTGAAGAAGAATATGGGTTATGCTCAAGAGAATTTAGATCTTTTGAGACTGCCTGGAATTATTATACCTTAGGCTGTAAGGAGAACCTAAATGCTAAAGAATGCTGCAATGTAGGTTCTGAGGTGCTCAGTAGTAATACAACAGTGAGGCCTGGCTACCAATTTGATGGAGATATCATTGTACCTGCTGGAGTAACGTTAACGATAGCAAATTCTTCTCAAGCTCAACCTATTACATTTCCTCCAGGTACAGGTATAGTTGTGCAGAATGGAGGAAGCCTTGCAGTATCTAACTCTATGATAACGTGCTGTGACGATACTCAGCGATGGGCAGGAATCACTTTAGAGGATGGCGCTAGATTTTCTACTAGTAATTCCATATTATTTAGAAGCAATGTCGCCATAGGTATTGCTGATGTGGTGAGTGATAATCTTATTTTTAATAATTTGTCTATAATTAATGCTAAGACAGGTATACGTATAGCGAACAAAAACTCTGCAACCATACTAGCAGTGGATCATGATGCTAATGGTCAGTATACCATTAAGGATTGTACCACAGGAATAGAAGTAGATAATGCTAAGAACCTCGTCGTATCTGATGCAAAAATAGAGAACTGTACTACGGGAGTAACAGTAAAAAATGAAAGCGATGTGCAGTTAATCTATAATGATATAGAAGTGACATCCTCTGGCATAGAAGTCTATAATTCTACAGCTAGAATAGGAGGTCAAAATGCACCTCAGCATCTTGCAAATGTGATCAGTGGAGGATACATAGGCATCAGTGCACTAGAAAGTTATATTGAGGTGGATAATAG
>CALLAE010000089.1 GCA_938002665.1 uncultured Saprospiraceae bacterium
GTGTAGATCCCCCTAATAAGCATGCGAAAATGCAGCAGACAAGGCTGAATATGAGGCCAGTAAGTCTCAATTGGAATTAGTGGTTTAGTTACTAGCTAAAATAGCATATAATTCGTTAATCGTTTGGTAATCAGGAGGATGTTCATCATATTTCCTATTCGTAAATTTATAAACTACGCAAAATGAGAAACTACCTACTGCTGAGCTTGATATTACTTGCTTCTTTGCTTACAGCGCAACAAATTGATTTTGATCATTTCAAGGAGCTAAAATTCAGAAATATAGGTCCAGCAGGTATGAGTGGAAGAGTCACCGCCATAGATGTCAATCTCAGGGATAAAGACCATATCTACATAGGAACCGCCTCAGGAGGGGTATGGGAATCTAAGAATGGTGGCATTACTTGGAAACCTATTTTCGATGAGCAACCGACCCTTTCTATTGGATCAGTGGAGATAAATCAGAATAATCCTTCTGAGATCTGGGTAGGAACTGGTGAAGGTAATCCACGTAACTCTCACAACAGTGGCGCAGGAGTCTATAGATCAGTAGATGCTGGTGCGACTTGGTCTTACATGGGTCTCAAGGAAACAAAACTCATCCACAGAGTCGTCGTGAATAACAGCAATACAAATTCGGTACTCGTCGGCGCGATGGGCTCTGCCTGGGGTCCTTCTAAACATAGAGGTGTATACAGGACTAAGGACGGTGGTAAGACCTGGAAGAATACCCTGTACGTGGGTGACAACGTCGGTGTGGCAGATATGGTTGCTGATCCCTCTAATCCTAATAAGATCATAGCCTCCATGTGGGAATTTGGCAGAACGCCGTGGGGATTTAACTCTGGTGGCGAAGGCTCTGGCTTGTATATCACTTATGACGGTGGAGATAATTGGAAAAAACTGACAGAGAAAGAAGGCTTACCTAAAGGTAAGCTAGGTAGGATGGGTATCGCATTTGCTGCCTCTAAACCCAACATCGTCTATGCACTTATAGAGGCCAAGCAAAATGGGCTATATAAAAGTACTGATGGGGGAGAGAAGTGGTCCCTTGTTTCAGAAAAGAATATAGGTAACCGTCCTTTTTATTATTGCGAAATCTATGTGGATCCTAATAACGAAAACAGATTGTATAATCTGTGGTCTTATGTTTCTAAGTCAGAGGATGGTGGCAAGACTTTCAAGACGATAATGGATTATGGAAATAATATCCACCCTGATCATCATGCGTTCTGGATAGATCCTGATGATTCTAATTATCTGATAGATGGAAATGATGGTGGGCTGAATATTTCACGTGATGGTTCTAAGACTTGGCGATTTGTAGAGAATTTGCCAGTCGGACAATTTTATCATGTCGCAGTAGATAATGATTTTCCTTACAAGGTCTACGGCGGTATGCAAGATAATGGCTCATGGGTAGGGCCGGGTTTTGTGCTGAAGCGTGGAGGTATTACAAATTATGATTGGCAAGAATTATACTTCGGTGATGGTTTTGATGTTGCACCACGAAGAGATAATAATAGATATGGTTACGCGATGTCGCAGGAAGGTTATGTGGGTATGTGGGATAAGGAGACGGGTCGTACAGAATTTATTAGACCGCAACATCCTGATGGTGTCGAGCTCAGATACAGCTGGAATGCTGCGCTGGCCTTAGACCCTGACGATGATGATGCATTGTATTTCGGAAGTCAGTTTGTTCATCACAGTTCTGATGGAGGGCATAGCTGGAAAATCATCTCACCAGATCTCACCACTAACGATACGCTTAAGCAAGACCAATCTAAGTCTGGAGGCTTGACACTGGATATTACGGGTGCGGAAAATCATACGACGATTCTATGTATAGCTCCTAGTCCCCATGATAAGGAAGTCATCTTTGTAGGGACAGATGATGGTAATCTGCAAGTAACGCGAGATGGTGGTGCCTCATGGAATAATATAAATAATCGCCTCCCAGGCTTGCCTAAGAATGCATGGATTCCTCAGATAGAATTATCAAAAACAAATGAGGGCGAGCTTTTTGTTGTCGCTAATAATTATAGGATGAATGACTGGTCTGCGCACTTATATCAGAGCGCTGATAATGGTGTGACCTGGAGAAGAATTGTGGATGACAATGATGTGTCAGGATTTGTATGTTCAGTGGTGCAAGATCCAAAGCATCCTGACTTGCTGTTCCTTGGGACAGATGTGGGGCTCTATGTTTCGTTAGATAAAGGTAGCTCGTGGATCAAGTGGGAGAAAGGCTTGCCTTCAGTGCAGATTCGAGATATGAAAATTCAGGAAGATTTTGATGATTTGGTACTGGGTACTTTCGGACGATCATTCTGGGTGCTAGATGATATAGAGCCACTCAGAGAATTGTCTAGAAAAGGCATTAAGGCACTGAAAGAAGATTTTAAAGTCTTTGCACCAGGTACTGCTTACTTGACTTCTTATCGCTCTTATCAGGGAGTACGATTTATAGGACAGGGAGATTTTGTCGGGGATAATAAAGCGAGTGGAGCTGTTGTCACAGTATGGAATAAGCCCAAGGATAAAAAGAAAGCAGGGCCTGACAGTATGATGGATAAGAAAGGGTCAAAAAAGAAGACGGCTAAAAAGAAAGGAAAGAATAAGTCAAAAGACAAGAGTGCCTCAGATGTTAAAGCTGAAGACAAAGACAGCGATAAAAATGATGCTAAGAAAGGCAAGGATAAGATGACGGTGATGGTTATAGATACTGCTGGCGATACCATCAGAACTTTCAAGCGTAAACTAAAAGAAGGAATGAACAGAGTGAGATGGAGTCCAGATTCTAAAGGGGTGGCTTTCCCACGTAAGGAAGAAGCCAAAGAGAAAGCAGAACCCGGTGGTATGCCTATTATACCTGGAACTTATAAACTGGTCATGGAATATGGTAAGCATAAAGACTCTACGGAACTGTTAGTAGAACTAGACCCTCGTGTAGATAAGTCCAGTTATAATCCACAAGCAAAATACGATGCCATGAAGTCCTTTAATAATTCTGTGGAAAAAGTGACGACGGCTTATGACAATCTTAAGGAAGCAAAGAAGTCTCTAGGTCTCTATGAGAAAATTATAGACGTACAGCCTGACACTACTAAAAAAGAATACACCAAACTGACCAAAGAAGTAAATGGCCAGATAGATTCTCTAATGAATCTGTATATGTTACCTAAGCCTAAAAAGACTCAGTACGAGGACGACTCAGAGACGCTGATGACACAACTCTGGAATGCCAGAAGATTTCTAGGTGCCTCTACTGGTGCGCCTACACCTAATGGGCAACATGCAATAAAGAATGCAGATGTAAAGTCTAAAGAAATTCTAGAAGGTATCAATATGTTTTTTGCGGATGACTGGAAAGCATATATCTCTAAGATCAAAGCCTTGCCACTTGATATCTTCAAGGAGTATGAGGAAGTGAAAATAGAGTAGAGAAAGTTAGCTAGATTTTCTTTAAGGTCACATAGGCAACATTTGCAGTAAAGGAGACATTGATTATTTCCTGTTTGCCTTTTTTGTGAACGTCGTTTAGATATGTTTCTACTTTTTTGACAAGATCTTTTTTTGTCCAAATTGTTCTTAATAACTTAATTTCATAGGTGTTCATGTAGCAATACTTAGATAAAAAGTTTTCTTGAAGAATGCTTGGAAATGGAAAGTGATCATAGGAATTATCAGTATGCAGGTATTTTTCTAATACTCATAATCTGCTTCCCACCAACGCATAGTCTAAAATACACGTCTAGTAGAACAAATGCAATTATGAAAACCATTATCATCTCCTTCTGCTTGATATTTTCATCCTTGACTGTTGTAGCCCAAGCTGATCTAAATTCAAGAACGCCATTCCTTGAATTAAACCTTTTGCGATACTCGGTAGAACAAGATTATTTTGTCACTGATTCTAGAAACGAAATATCCATTATCAATGGTTTCAAATTTGGACTGGTGTCAGGAAAAAGGGAAGCCTATGTGCGCTTTCTCAATCAAAAATCCACTATTAAGTTCTCTCGTACTGGAAGTGTATTACGTACTTCTGATAGCTATCAGCTGGGTATAGGTATAAATCAGTCAGTAATAAAAAGGAATCGCTTAACAGTTCTTATAGGAGCTGAAGTATTGCTAAGGCATGTTAATTATGAAGGTGATTATATTGGTCCAGTAGATGGGCTAGAGTCTGCTGAAAATGTAAGAACAATCGAAACAGGCTTAGCAAGTAATCTCCAGTTAAATTATAAAATATTCGATAACATCTATATAGTTGTGGCGACTAGGGTGGGTATTTACTATTATAATCATAGCGATACCCGAGACCAGATTAGGCCTAGTACATCTAGCCTAAGAACTCGATTTGATCCAGTTAATAGCTTTGGGTTAAGATTTGATCTTTTTCGCTGATATGTGAGTGCTGATTTTTTTAAATCTAATCCAAATAATATTGTTAATAGGTGTAAGCTGGATTAGCTTTTGCGTGCAGTTGGAAATATAAAATGCTTAACTTGTAGATAGTCTGACCCCTATACCTTGTACTGATGATAGCCATAACATCAGAGACATAGGAAAAGAGTATCCATTTCAGATAGTCAGTTTATTATTAAAAGAGTAAATACAACTTAGCTAAAACTTAGACTAATGAACTATGAGTCCTGAAAAAATAGTAGAGCAACAAGTAGCCGCTTATAATGCACGAGATGTCATTGCTTTTGCCGCCTGCCACCATCCAGAAGTAGAATTATATAGCCTAGGCGAAAAGCTGCCTTTTGCTGTAGGTAGGGCTCAACTTAAAACTAGATATGAAGAAATATTTGATCAATCGCCAAAACTGCATACTGAAATTGTGCAGAGAATGGTCATGGGTAATACAGTTATCGACAAAGAAATTATTACAGGACGCATAGGCATAGAAAAGCAACATTATATAGCCATCTATGAAATCAGAGATGGATTAATAGCAAGGGTGCATTTTCTGACTTCTAAATAGCTCATCTAAAACTTAATGCCTTGTGTTTATTGTACTTTTCTCGGTAAGTAAGTCAGCGCTATTCTGTGGGCGGTATTACATATAAGGGAAATATTGCCAACAGACAGGGAATTACTGCTATTTCAGTAAGGAATAATAGGTCCTAAATTTGTAGAAAATTAAAAACAAAAATTCTACAAAATGAGATCTATAACATCTAATAAGCAATTCAATGATTTAGTAAAAGGAGGAAAACCATTTGTTCTTGATTTCTACGCCGACTGGTGTGGTCCATGTCAGACCTTACTACCGACTGTAGAAAAACTGGCAAAGGAGTACAAGGGAGAAGTAGATATTCTAAAGGTCAATGTCGATAAGCAAAAAGCGTTAGCAGCTAAATTCAGTATCAGAAGTATTCCTGCAGTATTTTTCTTAAAAGGAAATGTTATTAAGGAAAAAATTCAAGGTGTTGCTTCAGAACATGAGTTGAGAAAAAAAATCAAAGCCTTGCAAAAATTAGAGAAGAAAAGTAGTCAGTCTTCTTAAAGGCTTTTTTTGGCCTACCCCAACAAGCAGCCAGACCACCATACATAAGCCATGCTGATGACGGCAATAACATTAGAGAGATAAGCAAAGAGTTTCATTTCTGAGAGCGAGTAGACTTTGGTTTTGTAGATCCAGAATAGATCGAGCAGTAGCCAGACTAATCCACATGCTAAGATGCCGGCAAAGAAAAGGTCGTCAAATACGAAAGCAAGAATAAGCACCTCCAAAAGTACGATTGTAATTATTATCAGTTTGGTTTTATGCATGCCCAGCACAACAGCCGTTGTTGTTTTTCCAGCTAGCTTATCTGGTTCGATGTCCATGACTTCTCCTATAAGGTGGGATTGCCAGGCGAAAAGAATAAGATAGATGTAAGACCACATGGGGAGTGCTGTAGTGTCATTGAGCATGATACTCATCGGTACTATCAGCAAGTAACCTATCTGACATAATAGCTCTAGAGGTGGGCGACTGCGTAGGCCCCGCTCAGGTAAATTATAGAGCCAGTTGATAAGCAGAAAACCAGCGAATAGGATAAGAAATTGCCAGCCCGCATAGTAGATGATTACAGGTAGTATCATGAGTTGGACTAACAGCATGACCAGTGGCAGAGTCTTTAGCTCCGCAGATTTCCCCTTGGCTCCAAAAAGAAAACTATCCTTTCTAGGATTGAGACTATCCGCCTCAGCATCTACGATGTCATTCCATCCATATACCAGTAAGTTCAGTGGAAAGGTCACATAAAATATCCCTAGCCAGAAAGTAGTATCTGTCCAGATGTCATTCATCTGACTGGTCGGTAAGAGGTATAGCCACAGTGTTGCAAACCACAAGCCTGGTCTAGAAGTTTTGAGCCAGAAGAGAAGTTTGTTCATGAGGAGAAAGTTTTATAACCTATAAGCCACAATCTTAAAACAACAATGCCGTCACCCCATTAGCGTACTTGCTATTCTTTGTTCTAAGAAAGGGCAACTCTCTCATAACTACTCCTCTGTCGTCGTGGTCTTCAGCATCAAATTTTACCTCTAGTATAATATTGGGATCAGAACGCAGTTCTTGGTAAGGCTGATCAAAGTGGAACGGGAGACCGAATTTCTGATCATAGTCTACCGTTACTCTGTAGCGTTCATCCGCTGAAAGAAAATAATATCTCTTGTAGCTATTATAGAGGCGTGGCATCAGCTCGGCATCGCTAAGGCCTAGCGAGCGGAAATGCTGAGTCAGCTTCTCCTCAGTCGCAATACTGCCTTTAGAAATCACCAAGGTATCTTTCCAGCCTAGCTCATTTTCCTTATGCTTGGTTTCCAGCTGCGCCTTGCTCGCACTCTCAAAGTCTCCGTACCAGCGATAGCGAAACTTGCGACGCCTGGAGATGCCATCTACATTCTGATAGAAAAAATCTAGGTTGACAGTATCGAGATAGAAGTTATTGACCTGGCGTTGTGGGTAGGCTTCTGAGAATCCTGCAGAATGATAACGGATCGTATGGAGAATGGCTTCTAGCGGTAGGCCTTCGATGGTGTATTTGTATTCGTACCGTCTGCTCATAAGGCTTATTGCGTATCTGCGGGAAGTTCTATAACAGAATTATTCTCAGCGATCTGCAAAAACTTGACAGCCTCTACATGGTAGGATTTTACCTTTATGGTGCCTGGGCCAAACTCAGGTTTTTTCTGATAAGCAGCAAAGCCTTTATTGCAATTTTTGAGGGTGATGTTTTTTAGCTCTACTATGGAAAAGTCTTTAGATGCTACTCCGATAGCGGCTCCATCTATTGTTGCATTTTTTACTGTAAGGGTGGCTTCCTCTCCTGCACTGATGCCTTTGTCTCCTATGTTTTCTAGGGTCAGATTTTCTACATTGATGGTGCTACCAGAAAAGTCTATCCCATCATTTCCAGTATTTACAAACATAGAATTGGTCAACTTGCCGTGACAGAAATCTGCATCAAAGCCGTCGGCGTAAGTGTTATTGATATGTAATCTGTTAGCAGAAAAATCTGTACGGATAAGATTCAGCGCATCCTCGCAGAGATTGCCAGAAATGATTACCTCATTTAGGTCTACCTTGGACTCATAGAAAGTAACGGCACCAGTCATTTGCCAAGCATTTTCTGAGAGGGTATTTAGCCCTAGCACTTGGACCTGTCTCATAGTGGAGGCAGCATCTGCTTCTATAACATGGATGCCTTGCGAACTTTTATCTGACGTCATAATAACGATAGGCTGTGCAGAGGTGCCTTCTATAGTTACTGCACCATAAGATAAAAGGTAAGCACCATTTTTAAAATCTAAGGTCGTGCCTGGCTCTATAGTTAGTCTTTTGTTTGCTGGAATAAGAATAGGTTTCGTAACCGTGTATTTTCCCGATAGAATAGTTACACCTGACTCAGAAGAAACAAAAGCTTCTTTTTCTAAGGGAATAGCTTCTATGCTGTTATTAGCAAAATTATCTGTCTTGACTTGGGGTGAAGACCACTTTATTATTTCAGAATAATATTGGCCTTCTACGCCAGCTACTTTGTAGTGGATGTGGGTATGGTCTTTAGGTATAGTAAGGTTAGTGAATTCTTGTGCTTTTACTCTCCTGTTGGCATACACGAGGAGAGTCGGTTCTATGGCAGAGAAATATTTTTTCGAGCTAGAGCTGCCTAGAATTTCTAGGGGGACAGTGTGGTAGTTTGTCATTTTTATCAGACAAGAATTTCCACTACAATTTTCTTTGTAGGCTTTGAGGCTAATATTAGAGCTAGCTTGTAGGCCCGCCTGAATTCTTCTAGAAGTCTTGTAGATATCAGAAATCTTGTAATCATGATCTGGAACATCTAGCCTGATGAGATCTAGTCTTTTCTGTAGGGGCTTTTCTATCGTTTCCAAAAATATATTTAGATACTCTGACTTAGAAAACTTATCTAAGTAGTGGCAGTACTTTTCATTGAACATTTTGTCCTGAAACAAATAAAGCGCTGGGTCTTCCGCAAGGGTCTTAAGTGAGGTACTTCTATATGCGCCAAAGAAAGCATTGTTGTGCCAGTCGTAAACACCGTTTTCGGTATAGCCATCAAAACCTATCGGCTCTAATTTTCTAGTCACAGGATTATAATAATACCTCATGTTATGCCAGATGGTAGAATGGTAGGCTTTGACTATTTCACAGATAGCATAATATTTTGCCAGTTTGTCAAGATTGAATACTTGATCAGGTTTTAATTGGAATTGTTGGAAACCATAAAGAAGATCGCTGGCCTCCTTAAATTGTTCCATCAGTTTTTCGTTTTTGACAATTTTGGAATCGCTGAATGGGGCTATGGTCGCTTGGCCATCTTTATTGGGTATATGGTGAAATAGGCCAGTCACATGTTCTTTGTCTTTTCTTCTTATATCCCAGTACTCGTCTTCTGCGTATCTGACGATGACCCCTTCTCTTCTGTTTTTATATTCTGCGATTTGCTTTTCGAAGTGTTCTTCGTAGGCATAGGTTCTGGAAGGTGTATCATTGACCTTCAGTCTTACAAAATCATATCTTGGAGTCAGTACATCTTCATACTCTAGCAGCTGATGGAAAACCCATTCTAGGAGATAGCCTCTGGTCATCGGATTCTGTAGTGAGAAAGTCATCAGTCTATTCCAGGCTTGCTCACTAGGCATTTTTATTCTGTAAGACCAGAAGTCACCTTTTAAGTGGTCCGTCCAGTCACCTTTTAGTCTGGCCTTGACTTCTACTTCGTCCAGCTTATCAGTTTTGAATTTTGCTTTTACCCAGTCATCGTCACCTTTTACAAGAAGACCTACTTTGAGCGCTTCTTTTCTTTTTCTATTGAGTTTATCCATCGCTTTGATGCCGAACTGGAGTAACCCTGTTTCTACTTCATGATTAGAATTTAGGATTACCTTTTCGCCGACTCTTGCAGCAGCGGTTTTATTGATTAGCTTGAAGTTGTCCACATATGCACCATAGGTGTCGCTCGTGAAATAAGAAAAGACTTCTAGATGTGGAAGATCTTTGTCATCGGGAATTTTGATGGTGAGTACTTTCTGATGCCAGCCCTCTTTAGTCTGATAGATTTTATTGGACTGATGATAGAAATCCATTTCTCGGCTAGAAGTAGCTACTAGAAATACAGCATCAGGTGTGCTGGAATAGACCCATATACTTAGCTCTATCTCATCACCTCTATCAAATTCTTTGTACTTAGTACTGATAGAATATTTTTGTTCTGGAGTGATGTAGGAGGAGAACTTTCCTTCAAAAGCTTGCTCGTCATTTTGTGTTTTACCATTATTGAAAATGTAGCCATTCTCAATAAATTTTCCTTCTTTATTGACTTGTTCTGCTCCGCAAGTGATCGTGTGCTGAAGCGTCTTGGTGGTGATAGCCTCTTGTTTTTTTGAAAGCAGAAAGCCACCCGCAATGATGACCATAGCAAAGAGAAGCCATGGCAGATAATAGAATTTATTTTTCGTGCGCTGACCCTGTATGATCATAGCAACAGATCTGGCTGATCTACAAAAGAAAGTGAGGCACTAGGATCTAGCTCTTTCATTGCAGCAGCTACTTTGTCTAAAGACTCAGCGCTACTGAAGAGGCACTGATAGCTGGCATTGATGGTGCCTTCTTTGTAGTCCGCCCTCTTGAGTTCCAGATAGCTGGTATGTGGGGTGATGAGCTGGTTGAGTTTGTCCGTGGTAGTATTGGCCGCTTTGATGTGTAGTGTGGCTTTATTGTTTACGATCCTAGTCTTGCTACTGACTCTGTTATTAAGGTAGAGCAGTGGCATAAAAATCGCAAAGCTCACTATGGCAAGTAAGGGCTTGTTAGCACCTCCTATGAGGCCGAGGCCTATGATCAGAAACAGATAAGTCAATTCCTCAGGATCTTTGATAGCAGCTCTGAATCTCACGATAGAAAGTGCTCCTACCAGACCTAACGACAAGGCTACGGAAGATTTGATTACTGTAATAATCAGTAGGGTAGAGAGGGCTAGTGGGATAAAATTATTGGAGAACTTTCTTCTATTGGATATTGCTCTGCCAAACTGGATATAGAAGAGCTTGATAATAAAGGCAATGATAGTAACGACTGCAATATTCACTAGGAATTGCCATACATTGATGGTGCTATTGAAGTCATTGAGATATTGCTCGAATGTATTCATGCTTTAGAGCTATTTCTTAAGTTTTGAGATTCTGGAAAATTATGTCCATTTTCCGAGCCCTAAATTACCATATTGCATTGATATTAGACCTTGAGAGATAATGAATAAACTAAATTATATCAAATGGCTCCTGATCGGCTTGGGTTGGGTAATGGTTGTTCTTTGCTGAATAGTTGATTAAACTACCATATTCTTAGATTATTGAGTGGGGCATGCCTAGCCAAAGTGATTCTCTAGGAAGTTATACTTTAGTAAATCTAAAATACTGATTTCCATGTCAGTAGCAGACCTCTCATATATTTATCGTCTACGTAAAAATTATAGTTTGATAAACTTTCGTCTCACATATCCTCTCATAGTATAGAGGGAAATAAAGTAGACACCACTGGGAAGAGCAGAAGTATCCAAATCAAGTGTCTTTGTAGATAGTGTTGCAAAGTTCTTTTTAAAAATAGTTTTACCTGTAATATCGTAGATAGATACAGCTTCTATTTTTCTTTGTAGGTCAAGTTCGAGGGTAAGAATTTCTTGTGTAGGATTGGGATAGATAGTTAAGTCTAAAGCTTCGAACTTTGGATCAAATGTTTTATCTATCATTAGTAAAGAATCGCAAAAACTTTTGTCAGGTTCTACGCCGAAGTAAGGGATGTTGGGTATAGCATTTCCATTCCATGCTACAATTCCATCCTTCTCAGGAAATCTTAACCCACGTTGCTCTAGCCTACATAGTTGTCCCTTTTTATTTGGTTCATGTACGATGTGTAGACTACTGGTAGTACTCCAACTTGTAATGTATATCTTCCCATCCGGAGCCAACATAGACTGATGAAAAATTGTCGATTGCGGATCTTGGGTTCCATCCCAAATACCTACAAGTTCTCTAGTGTTGTCAATAGTATCTGCGAAAAGATCAAATTGGTACAGGTGTTCTCTTGCTGAGGCATATAGAAATCTTGAGTTCGGAGATATAGTCGCTCCGGACTGTACATGAAAATCATCGTCAGGAAAATATATCTGTTCTCTGGAATTCAGGACTCCTGTTTCATTATCAAAATCATAAATGTATAATCCATTTTGAGGATTAAATCTTGCGTAGATTTTCCCGTCAGGCGAGAAGTGAGATGAACCAACTCCGGATCTGATCCATTCTAGACCAGTGCACGATTTTACGGGATCTTGGAATCCGTTTTCATTTAGTAATACGGAATAAAAGCAATTAGAATGTAATTTCATGACTGTAATCCACCAATCCCTACCATTAGCATGACGGGTAGCAGATACATTCCCAGGAGATAGAGTATCTGATAAGATAGGAATGTGTTTATCAGTAACTTCTCCTTTTCCTTCATTCAAGGTCATATCTATTTGTGAGTACATGAGGGAGGTTGCAGGAAGAGTGCCTATAACAGTAAAAGTTGTATTCCTCTCCAGATTAATATACTTATAACTATCCTTATCACACGGTTCAGGTAGTATCATGGCCCCAAAAATAGAAGCAGCAGCTGATTCTGGACAACCAAGAAATTGCATGTTAGGTAAAATTTCATGACTATTGGGCATCATCTGATGATTGCTGTCCCATATGGCACAGCCATTCGAATAAAATAATAAGTCACCGTCAGTATCAGATATACTGACATTGGTTCCACCAGCCATACTAAAATCCTTTTCTAGATAAGAAACCATAACGGGGATCTTATTAAAATCCATTATTGTTCCTGCTTTAACGCTATTTCCTCCTTGCCCGAGAATCCATATATTTCCATGTTTTAAGTGTTGGGCATTTGATTTCAACACTAATAATAATAATAAACTAAGAAGAATATTTCGCATAAATAAAAGGTAATATAGGGAGTGGATATTCCACTCCCTAAGTTAATTAATTAATCAATTGTAAAAGTCTATCTCTTTTCTCTTTTCCGTCTAAATACATAATGACTATATTGTATAAACTAGGTGTTAGATCTACTTTAATCTCTGGAGAACTCATAGCATCAATGGACTGTTCATGAACTAATACTCCTGCCATATTATAGATAGATAATCTGTTAGTTTCAGAAGTGTCATCATTAAGATAAAAGTACCTGAGTTTGGATTTGGGTAAAACAATAAGGCCATATCATCCGCTCGTTCCTGAGCTCGTCGAGGCATGTTGCCTCGATGCTATACGCTTGTTAAATATTTGAGCTTTATTTATTACATCATCTACACTGATAGAATTAATAATCCAGTTGATAAGAAGAGAAAAAGAAAACAACCCAGTAAGTAAGACTATATTTTGACAAAGCTTTTTTGTTTTCGCTTAAGTAAGTAATCACAATTTAATCAGCAGTATAGTTATTCCGAGTTAAGGATTTTGAGCTTAGAGCACAAGCCTTTTGAAAACCATGGACTTCTCACCAAAGTTGATTAACAAAGCCACTTTCAATTTGTATGCTTTCAAATAATTTAATACTTGATTCAGATGGATATCATCTAATGCCTTGACAGCTTTTAACTCTACTAACACTTTGTCTTCAACAAGAAAATCCACACGTCTTTTTCCTATAGGCTCACTTACACCTTTATAATAAATATCCATTTCTAGCTCCCGAGCATAGTTAAGATCATGTCTGGAAAATTCTATAGCTAAAGCTCGCTGGTAAATCACTTCTTGGAATCCATTTCCCAAAAAGGAATGAACTTGAAAAGCAGAACCAATTATCTTCTCTGTTATTTCTTTGTGTAACATAAAACGCGAATCACGGATTTAAATTGATTTACAGGATGACACAGATTTTATGCCTCTTAAATTAAGCAAAAAACGCGAATCACGGATTTAAATTGATTTACAGGATGACACAGATTTTGTGCCTCTTAAATTAAGCAAAAAACGCGAATCACGGATTTAAACGGATTTGCAGGATGACACAGATTTTGTATAGTGGTTATCTAAAAGTATGGTGAATCTACCATTGTCCAAGAATCTGCGCTGTTGTACTG
>CALLAE010000090.1 GCA_938002665.1 uncultured Saprospiraceae bacterium
GGGCAGCAGTTCCCTTCTTTCTTGAGAGAAGGGTTAGGGATGAGTTGAAAATATATTAGTGGTGGAATGATCTCATAACTAATCGTATAGCATCGATGCTACAAGCATCGACGAGCGAAGGATTTTCAAATGATTATCCGACGTAGATGGCTGGACACAGCGCTCTGCTCCAATCTACGCTGAACATGCTGAAGGTATCCTCTCCCTGACCCTCTCCAAAGAGAGAAAGCCAGCCCGCGATGGCAAAGTGGGAAGAAATCATGCAAATCCTTTAATCTTAAAAATCCTGATTCAGACAAGTGGAAAGAGTGAGAAGCAAAAAGAAAAGCTGAGCTATTGATGATAGCTAGTATAGACGAGACGGGAGATACTTCCACTCGTTCCTCGGTCAGTATGAAAAGAGGGGAAATAAATCAAGTAAATCCTTTAATCTTAAAAATCCTGATTCAGACAAGTGGAAAGAGTGAGAAGCAAAAAGAAAAGCTGAGCTATTGATGATAGCTAGTATAGACGAGACGGAAGATACTTCCGCTCGTTCCTCGGCAAGTATGAAAAGAGGGGAAATAAATCACGCAAATCTTGTTCATCTTAAAAATCCTATTTCAGACAAAAAGGTAGAGCGGGAAGCCTCCATGCTTTGAATGCATACCAGATTATGGTATATTTGAAATAAATAGATGTTATGGCAAAAAACACATCCATTATCTTAGGAGAACATTTCGACAAGTTTATACAAGCTGAAATAAAATCTGGTCGGTATGCATCAGCTAGTGAAATAATTAGATCTGGTCTTAGACTTCTAGAGAATGAGAAAAAGAAAATTACAGCTATAAATAAAGCCTTGGTTGTTGGAGAGGACAGCGGTACACCAGTAGCTTTTGATAATGATAAATTTAAAGCAAGAATGAATAAACGACTTGCTAAAGATGCTTAGTCTAAAATTAGCTCCGCAAGCTATAGTTGACTTGGAAGAGATCTATGAATATACCTATTTTAACTGGGGAGTTCGACAAGCAGAAAGGTATCAAGATGATTTGTATGACAGCATGTTTAAAATTTCAAAAAATGATTCTCTTGGTGTAAGCTATTATTTCACGAAAGGAAACTATAGAAAGCTGAAAGTCAATAGACATTTAATATTTTACAGAACAACTAAAGAAGATTGTGTGATAGTGAGAATACTCCACGAAAGAATGGATTTAGATATGAACTTATCAAAGAAATAGAAGCTTTACTCCAATCTACGCTGAACATAAATTGGAATAGACAGACAGAAGATTTTTCCGCTCGTTCCTCGGTCAAAATGAAATGATGGTTAAATCCTGTAAATCTTGTTCATCTTAAAAATACTGTTTCAGACAAGTGGCACGATCGGGAGGCAAATAGCCCAGCTTCAAGACAGAATCTTGATAAATCATCCAACGTAGATGGCCTAGCTCATTGCTCTTCATCAATCTACGCTGAACATAAATTGGAATAGACAAGACGGAAGATTTTTCCGCTCGTTCCTCGGTCAAAATGAAAAGGAGGTGATAGAAAAAATCATGCAAATCTTATTCATCTTATAAATCCTGTTTCAGACAAAAGAAAATCCTTTACCAGACAAAAGAGAATCCTGTTCCCGACAAAAAGCAACAAAAGAAAACCCCTCCTCCACAGCCCTTAAATCAAGACTTTACCCTATTTTACGGTCTATCAACTAAGAGATATGAGAAGCATTCTAATATTACTCCCTTGCATCTTTATGCTAAGCATTGTGAGCCTTTCAGCACAGATAGATTATGATGTCTTTCCGGAAGTCAGCTCCACGTACTTAATAAGTGATGTACATATACAGAAGAGCCCTACAGACAGTTTTGGTCTGGGCGATATTCTGATAGAAGATGGCTATATCAAGGAGGTGAGTAGGAATATTGAGCCTCCGGTAGAGGCCTATGTGATAGAAGCAGATTCTGCCTATGCTTATCCTGCCTTTATTGCGGGGCTAGCACATACAGGTATCTCTAAAAAAGAAAATAAAGGAGATAAGCCTGACGTGAAATTCCAAGGGCACCCTCCTAATGAGGTAGTCGGCATCACACCAGAGTTACTGGCACACGAACAAGTCTCTGCCACTGATGAGTCCATTAAGAAAATGAAAAGTAATGGTTTCGGACTAGTACATGTGGTTCCGAGAGGCACGATGCTGCCTGGACAGGGGTCTCTCATGCTCCTAGAAGGAGAGTCTAATGAAGAGATGATCTACGCAGAAAAAAGTTCTATGTTTCTCCAGCTTAAAGGTACCAGAGGTTTCTATCCCACAACTGTCATAGGTGTCATGGCGAAGTGGAGAGACCTCTATAGGAAGGCAGGCTATTTAGCTAAGCATCAGGCAGTCACTAAGTCCAGCACCAGCCCACTCAAAAGAGCGAAAGCTGATAAAGCTCTAGCAGCGCTGATACCATCCACGCAAGGAAAGCAGACCATCTATATGAAAGCCGAAAAAGCAAAGGCTATACATAAGGCTATCGCACTGAAAAAGGAACTAGGTTATGAATTAGTGCTGGCAGAAGTCCAGCAGGCAGGACCAGTATTAGCTAAGATAAAGGCAGAAAGCATTCCTTTGTTGATCTCAGCCAAGTTACCAAAGGAAGAAAAAGACGAAAAAGGTAAAAAGGGCAAAGACGAAAAAGGCAAGGATAAAAAGGCTGAGGGAAAAGATACTGGCGCAGAAAAAACGAAGCCCACTAAGGACAAGAAGAATAAAAAGGTATCAAAAGATGACAAGGAGGATTCGCCTGAAGTGAAAGCACTGAAGGAGCGCAAGAAAAAAAGTTATGAGGCCTATGTAGGCCAAGCGGCTATGCTTGAAAAAGAAGGTATTGCATTTGGGTTTTCATTCCTTGATTCTAAGCCAGAAGTTTTGAAGAAATCTCTTAAGCGCATGATGAAAGCTGGCTTATCTGAAGCTGGAGCTCTTGCAGCACTGACAACTCATCCAGCTAAGATCTTAGGCATAGATAACAAAGTAGGTACCCTAGCGAAAGGCAAACTGGCAAATCTATTTATCTCTGATGCACCTTTCTTTTCTGATGACTCCAATATAAAATATGTCTTTGTAGAAGGAAAGATGACAGAACAGGAAGTAAAGCCTAAAAAGAAAAAAGCTGATGCTGGTGATTCGGATATGGCTTTTGGAAAAAGATTACTTGGTAGTTGGTCTTATACTGTATCCACGCCAGAAGGAGAGTACACAGGAACGATAGAGATAAAAGGAGATGAAGATGACTATACTATTAATATCACCAGTGATGATGATAGTGAAGTGATGGAAGCTAGAGAGATTTCAGTAGGAGAGGAGGTCCTCAGCTATGTCATGACAGTTGATCTGGGTGGGCAGGGTATCCCTGCTACAAATGAACTCAATTTTGATGGAAATGATTTTGAAGGAACAGTGACACTTCCAGGTATGGGTTCTATGCCTATTTCAGGGACTAAAATTTCTGGTCCAGAATGAATAATTAGTTTGCCTTAGGCGGATAAGAGCAATAAACAGTGCTCTTAAGAGAAAGAACTGACACATCAGTTAAGACTCATAGAATTTTGAATTTTATAAAAGAAAAAAAGATGCAATGAGAAAAGCACTTATTATAATAAGCCTGATTTTTATCCAGCAGTTGACTGCTCAAGAAATGGGAACAGTACTGATTAAAAATGGAACAGTCATTACCATCACAGATGGGGTCAAAGAAAACACGGATGTCCTTATTAAGAATGGAAAGATAAGCCAGATAGGAGAGGGACTCAGTATCCTCAGAAGAGAAGGAAAGATAACTGAGCTTGGCAACGAGGCTACTGCAGGAAACGACTTTAGAATCATAGATGCTAAAGGAATGTATGTCATGCCGGGCATCGTAGATGCCCACTCCCACATAGGCATAGATGCTGTCAATGAAGCAACAGATCCTGTAACTGCACAGGTATGGGTAGGAGATGCGCTGAATCCTTATGATGTCAATCTATACAGAGCCCTAGCGGGTGGAGTGACCATATCACATGCGATGCACGGCTCTGCTAATGCCATAGGTGGTCAGTGCGAAACCATCAAGCACAGATATGGAGTAGAGGACCCCGAATTATTACGTATGAAGGATGCGCCTAGGACTATAAAGTTTGCCCTCGGGGAAAACCCTATACGTGTACATGGCGAAGGCCAGCGGATTGTTCCTAACACTAGAATGGGTATAGAACAAGTATTTAGAACTTCTTTGCAAGAGGGTAAGGACTATGCCAAAGCATGGGCAGCCTATAGCTCTGGCAAGACTAAAACTCCTCCAGAGTATAATCTCAGAAAAGAAACCCTTGCAGGAATTATTTCAGGAGAGATTATGATTCACTGTCACTCATATAGAGCAGATGAAATATTGATGTTGATGAAGGTGCTTAGTGATTACGGTGTAGATAAGATTTGTTTTCAGCATGTCAATGAAGGTTTTAAAGTAGCACCAGAGTTGGCAGAGTTTGGTGCTTATGCTTCTGTATTCTCAGATTGGTGGGCTTATAAGTTTGAGGTGTATTACTCTACGGCTTACAATGCAACCATACTTACTAAGAACGGCGTCGTTACTTCTATCAACTCTGACTCAAGAGAACTTATCAGACACCTCTATCATGAAGCTGCAAAGACACAGAAGTATGGTGGCCTTTCTGATAACGAAGCCCTCAAGCTCATCACTCTCAATCCCGCTATACAGCTGGGCATAGATGACAGGGTAGGTTCACTCGAAAAAGGTAAAGATGGCGATGTGGCCATATTTAACAAGCATCCCCTTTCCGTCTACGCTATCCCGCAATACACGATAGTGGATGGTGTAGTGAGATTTGATATCAATGAAGACCCCGCTGATATGCGTATAGATGTAGATCCTGAAGAGGCAGTGCCTGCTTTTATGGAATCTAGCGCTGGGCATGGGCATGGGCATGGAAAGGGCTGTGATGATAGTTGCATGCAGGATGTTTTTTATTATTTATTTGATCACTAAGGAAGGCTAAGACATGAAAAATATAATTCAGATAATAGCATTAGTCGGTATGAGTTTTTGGGCGACTGCTCAGCAAGTGCAGAAGTCGGAGGGTGGTGTATTTCTATTGCAGAACGGACAAGTCTATACCCATGACAAAGGCATGATTTCCGCTGACATCTTACTCAAGGATGGTCTCATAGCGGAGGTCGGGTCAGCTCTGGCAGCAGGCTCTGCAAAGATAATAGATTGTAAAGGGCTGGAAATATATCCCGGGATGATAGATGCAGGTACGAAGTTAGGGATCGCAGAAGTCGGGGCCGTTTCTCTAACCCAAGATCATAACGAGCTAGGGGAGTATACACCACATATGCAAGCCCTCACAGCCGTCAATCCCAGCTCGGTCAATATACCTGTCAATAGAGTAAATGGTATAACAACCGTCCTGACACTTCCTTCCGGTGGACTCTTTCCTGGCACAGCTGCAGCTATAGATCTACATGGCTATACGCCTGAGCAAATGTATGCAGGCTTTAAAGGTGTGGTACTTAATTTTCCTTCCTCAGGAAAGCGCGGAAGGTGGGATAGAAGATCAGAAGAAGACATCAAAAAGGACAGCAAAAAGAAACTTAAGCGTCTGAATAAATTCTGGAAAGCCTCTAAAATTTATGCTGGTATCAAAGCTAAGAACGGTGAGACCAAATACAATCCACAGATGGATGCCATGCTCGGTGTGATGAATGACAAAGCCCCGCTCATAGTAGAGGTCAATAAGAAAGCTGACATCCTCGCAGCTATCGCTTGGATAAATAAAAACGGAGTCAATGTTATACTCTCTGGTGTAGCAGAGGGCTACAGAGTTATAGATAGTCTGGTCAAGTATGATATTCCTGTGATAACGGGACCTATTCTTAATAACCCTTCCCGATCTTCAGACCACTACGATGTCGGTTATTCCAATGCTGGTAAAATGCAAAAGGCGGGCATCAGAGTGGCTATCAGAACTAATGAAACGGAGAACGTGAGAAACCTTCCTTATAATGCGGCCTTTGCAGCAGCCTATGGGATGGGCTGGGAAGCGGCTTTCAAGGCAGTCACACAAGTACCCGCAGATCTAATGGGTATAGGAGATAAATATGGCAGCCTCACCAAGGGCAAAGTCGCTAATCTCTTTATCACAGACGGAGACCCATTCGAGACCAAGACTATGGTTAAGCATCTGTTTATCCGAGGGTGGAAAGTGCCTATGGAGAGTAGGCATACCTTATTGTATGAGGAGTTTTTGGAGAGAGATCCTGGGTTGAGTAAGTAGGGAATTGATTTGGAAAGGTTTTTAGAAATTAGGTTTGATTGGTCTTGGTAAGGGCAGGAGTTCCTTCTTTGAGATCCTTTCTTTGGAGATAGGTCGGGTAAGGAGAACAAAATATTATGACCTTGTCTCATTTCTAATCAACAGATTTTCAGGGAGTTACGTGTCAATTTTCTTTCCTGTTGTAAATTTTAACATTTATAACTTACCTAGGGCATAAGGGTGAGCCAACAAATAACTGTCTTATAGATAGATAGATAATGAAAAAATGGATTAAAAAAAGACCTTGCTAAAGAGTAGGGTCTTTTTTCGTTTGTGGCATATCTAGACAAGAGAGTGAGGAAACAACCAGCTATAAGGCTACATCAAGATGAATCTGAAAAAATTGTGAAAAAATCAAGTTACTCATAGGGGTATACTGACAAATAACTGTCTTATATACAGATAGATAATGAAAAAATGGATTAAAAAAGACCTTGCTAAAGAGTAGGGTCTTTTTCTTTTATACCCCTCTATCAAATAAATTTTCTGATACTTCTACGCAGTTCTGCGGTCTAAAGACCATGAGAAAATCAGTTTTATTGACAATTTTAATCTTCAGCCTGACTCATCTTTCTGCTCAGACTGTGGATTCAGATCATTCTAGCTACAAAACCTATCAGGGCAATCAACTCTTGCATGCTGGCGTCGGTTTTCTAAATCCTACAGCTTTTTCTTTCAGCATATTTAGCGCTAATGGGGGAGGCAACCCAAGTGTTTCTGCTAACCTAAATTATCAGTATGCCCTCACTCAAAAGTTTCTCGTTGGAGTATTTGGCAGTTATTATCGGGTGGATGCAAATTTTGATACCAGTTTCGAGGAGTTAGATGTGCTTTTTGAGGATATCACCTTTGATGATTTTATACAAAATATAGATTGCATTGCCTTGGGTAATTGCTCCACTACTATTAGCGAAAGGGTCAGTGTCTATAGTCTAGGTCTCAAGCTATCCTATACAAAGCGCATCATCCAAGAATTAGAAACCTACCTATCAGGCTACGCAGGATACAGCTTCAACATAAGAAAGACAATCACAGAATCAGCACTCAATCTTGTTTCAGAAGAACTAGATCTCAATGTGGAGGTGCCTACATTTATCTATTATTCTAGTGTAGGTCTGAGGTACTACCTTACAGAGCGCCTGGCCTTACAAGCGGAGTATGGATATGGAAATAGCCATTTGCTCAATGTCGGCCTGACTATGAAGCTCTCATCCACACGATAGACTAGATCTGAACATAGTTTGCCTCACAATAATTGCAAATAGACTGCTATAGGTCTATCTTCGCCCTGCTAATAACCGAGAAAGATGAACTTAGAACCTTATATAGCAGTAACTGGAGCCGCAGGCTTATTTAATCTAGTTACTTCCAAGCCCAATGGACTAGTACTCTCTAGCATTGAGGACAAGAAGACCAGTTTTTACTCTACCAGAAAACATCAGTTTACCCCGCTGGGTACAGTAGCCGTTTATACACTAGGTGGTACGACTCCTCTGAATGAAGTTATGCAATCTATGTATGACAAGATGAGTACCACTCCGCCAGTTTCTCCTAAGGCTGAAAAGTACCAGATAGAAGAATATTTTGAAACTGTTCTTCCTGACTATGATGAGGACAAGGTGCCTCTAAAGGATATGAAGAAGATTATAAAGTGGTTTTTGTTTTTGTATGAGCGCGGCTTACTCTCCACTGATGAGGTGAAGGGGAGTGGTGAGGAAGAGTAGACTAAGTTCTTCATCTCAGAGAGCTGCTAGAAAACTATTTATCTTCTACCTTTGTGCTATGTCTACACCAAAATCCGTTGCCTTTTACACCTTGGGCTGTAAGCTCAATTTTTCTGAGACTTCTGCTATCGGCAGACAGTTTGAGGAGGCAGGCTATGGTGTCAATAAATTCGATGAGGGAGCGGATGTCTATGTTATAAATACTTGTTCTGTAACAGATCAGGCAGATAGCAAATGTAGATATACTGTCAGGTCAGCCCTCAGAAAATCTCCCGATGCCAAGGTGGTTATCATCGGCTGCTATGCTCAGCTCAAGCCTAAAGAAATATCAGAAATACCTGGAGTAGATTTAGTGCTAGGCGCTTCAGAAAAATTCCAAGTACTGGATTATATAGATGGCATTTCTAAGTCGACAGGAAAAGCAGAGGTCCATACGACACAGGTCCATCATGCTAATTCTTTTGAAGAGGCTTTTTCTTTTGGTGATAGAACCAGATCTTTTCTAAAAGTTCAAGATGGCTGTGATTACAAATGCGCCTTCTGCACCATTCCTAATGCCAGAGGAAACAGTAGATCTAACACCATAGATAAGGTTGTCGCTCAGGCAGAGAGCATCGCATCTAAAGGTGTAAAAGAAATAGTACTTACGGGAGTTAATATCGGTGACTTTGGAAAGCAGCCTTTTCTCAGCAGTACTGGTGCGACTCGGTTTCGTAGGAAAGAATATTTTATAGATCTCATACGAGCCTTAGATAAAGTGGAGGGGATAGAGCGCTTCCGCATCTCTTCTATAGAGCCTAACTTATGCACTGAGGAAATTATAGATTTTGTCTGCCGCTCTAAGAAATTTGTTCCACACTTCCATATGCCTTTGCAGTCTGGATCAGACAGTATCCTAAAGCTTATGCGGAGAAGATACAAGACAGAGCTTTATCAAGATAGAATTGATTTTATTAAGTTAATCATGCCGCACTGTTGTATAGGTGTGGATGTTATAGTGGGATTTCCTGGCGAGACAGAAGAACACTTTCTAGAGACTGTTTCATTTTTGGATGCCTTGGATGTGTCTTACTTGCATGTATTTACGTATTCTGAAAGAGCTAATACGGCAGCTATGGAAATGGAGGGGGTGGTGCCAGTAGAAGAGCGCAGGCGGCGCAATGCAGTGCTGAAGGCTTTATCGAATAAGAAAAGAAAGGCCTTTTATGAGGCACATTTGGGAGAGATGAGAACTGTACTCTTTGAGCAAAGCAAAACCGAAGGCCTGATGACGGGCTACACAGATAACTATGTAAGAGTAGAACTGCCACTGGATCTAGAAATGATTAATCGTACTGCAGAGGCTCATCTGGATAAGCTCAATGAGAAAGGCAACGTGACTGCCTCCCTGAGAAGTCTTGTCTAGAATCTAACGCCTACATTAAAACACAGAAAGTCAAACTGTGTATCTTTTACCATATTGACGGCATTGAAGAATCCTTTCTCATATTCTATATCGATGGTAAAAGCAAAGATATCCATACCTATACCGACCACGGCACCAGCAGTACCTGAATTATAGGTAGAGTAGGGCGCATCTGGCAGATCATCCGGATGGGAGGAGATAAGATCTATAGCGAGTAGTGACTTAGCTCTTAAGGCAATTTTTTCATTGATATTGATCACATTGTAGCCGAGCCCAAATCTGAGTTTTATCCAAGACATTTTATCTTTTACAGAAAAATAGTCGCCTCCTGGTCGTGCAAGGAAATTAATTACATGATACTGGCCTCCTATCATGAAATACATGTTACCAGAGTTCAGTCTACCATCAGCACCTAGGTGATACCCATTGTGGGAGCTGCCTTCAGGGGTAAGGAGTGCATTTTTGCTTTTCGCTTTAGAGATGCCTGTGTAGACTTGCAGCCCCGCTTGTGCATAGCCAGCAAATGATATGAGAATAATGAAGGTAATGAGTGATAAATTTCTTAGCATGGATTAAGATATATATGAAAGATAAAAGTAATGTGTTTAGGATAACCCTGTCTATATTTTGGAATGTTTATTCACCCGGGCTAGGTGTCTATGGATGAGGTGGAGAAAGGCATGATACGACATGATAACAAAAAGAGGCTGTCTCTCGCGAGCAGCCTCTTTTGTTATTCAGATGGGACTAGTAGATCTCTTAATATTAGTTGTACTATCAGAGACCTATAACCATAACTTCTTTTTCTGATGACTCATAGCTGATTAAAGAAACAGAATGATCTTTTTTTACTTTTAAATCTTTGTTTACAAATTGAGGGTCGACATCTAAAGCGAGATTTAGAGATTTTGCAGCGCTCACTATAACTAAGTCATCAGGTCCTACTATGTGAAAGATTGTACTACCAGATCTGTTCCAATATGATAATTTGATTTTATCTTTTTGGTTTATAATTATTTCATGAACTTTTGTCGGTTTAGAATTCAAATACTTCGAAGACAATTTCTTCTCTGAAAATGCTGGACCAGACTCCGATGTTAATTGTGGATTGCCTCCTTTTTCCAGATTCACTTTGGCTAAGTAGCTGATGTTATCATTAGAGGTACTCTTTAGTGCTTTTAGCAGTTTAGTTCCTTCACTCTCTTTTCCATTTTTTAATAAACAGATTGCTTTCGCTATTTCATAGGAAGCTCTGAGATCTGAATTTCCTTGCTTGTAGATTTTATCTTCTAATTTGGTTTTTTGGATAAAGTCAAGTGCCTCTTTAGGTTGGTTATTGACAGCATGAGTACATATGATATTAATATACGCTGGTAAGTAGTTTTCATCCATGCTTATAGCCTCTTCAAAATATTGGATAGCATCTATAATCAGAAGATTAAATAACATTTTTTCAGAAGGATTTAAATCTTTTGTGTCAGCTGTCTTTTTTGCTTTATGTAGTCGTGACTCTAAGTCTAACTCTACAGGATAGTAATAAGGTTCTGCATTGAGTTTGCTGAGGTTCAGTGCTTCTAATAGATTGTTGACTCCTTGGTTGTTGACCAGTTCTATTCCTTTGTAAGAATGACCCACATAGTTATAGCAAGCAGAAGCCTCAGTGTAGTGCCCAGTTAGACTTAGGTGATTACCCAAATCATATAATTTTACTAAGCTATCCAGCTTAGTCATCATGTTTTTAGCAGATTTATTTCTAAAGGACTTTGTAGGATACTGAGGTAAAATCTTATCAGTAAGTCCATACGAAGCATAGATAGAATTTATAAGATCTGGAAAAACATTTTGGATCTTATACCCAGCAAGGTAAGCTCCAAAAGATCCGAAAATATCTGCTTCGGTTTCTTTCAGTTTCACATCTACTTTTCTTTTCATCTCTGGCGAGTAGGCTTTGTTATAGGCCAGAAAGCTTGTTTCGTCAGAATGGTCTAAGTGACCCTGAAAAGCATGTGCTAATTCATGACCTATTATAAAGGCAAGGGCATCCTCTTTGTTATCTCCAAAGGCATTGCATAGATCCAAGGTCTTTTGTTCTAACACAATCTTGTGTGAACCAGGACTGTACATTGCTACAAATTCTTCGCTGTCAGAGATTTCTAGTGCAGGACATTCTATTCTTTTATCTCCTAGGGCTAGATATAAATTATCTAGTATAGTTTGCACTTCAGAACTAACTATCCCGCTAGGATCCGAACCATTAACTGTGGGACTATGAAGCAAGCATGTGGCAGTTATGAAAAATATTAGTAGTCTCATCTGAATAAAAATTTTAAAATCGGAATAGTAATCTGGTTCTGCTGATTAGTTCTCTTGTGAGTTATTGCAAGCTGTTTTATAAGCTATCATATAATCCTTTAGCACTGCTTTGGTATGTATGAGCATTGTTTAAAGAAATAGTTTGCAGATACTTTTTTGCCTCAGACGGATTCAGTTGTAACCATACTATTGCTCTATCAAATTCTGCTACATCCATTATTTCGCTATCAAGTTTTTCTCCCTTCAGGAATTCATCATATTTTTCTGCGGCTGCCTGGTAATCTTCTGTATTCATCATAGATTTTGCTAAATGGAAGAGCGCCACCTGATGATCTTCTTTTTTGAACACGTACTCACTTGTGTATGCATGCAAGGCAACTCTTGCTTTGTCCCACTTACCTTTTTTGAACAATGCTAAACTTGTCATAAGAGCATCTTTTCTGGTTGTCTCTCTTAGTAAATACTCTTCCCGAGAAATTTCTTTCCCAGTTGGAAGCGTAATCATTGCTGAAGTATCAGAATCAGCACCTGCAAATCCAGAAGAGGATAGCTTGTCTAGATATTTATTTGTCACTTCAGTATTGGGCTTGTGATTTTGTGCATATAATGTTTCAGTATCTACAGTAGAAATAGATTGTACGACAAAGACAGCTATCAGTAGTAGGGCTCCTACAGCTGCAAGACCCATAATTGGAAATCTCTTTTTCTTTTCAGTATTCATGTTTATAGTTTTTAGTTCGTTATTAATTGATTCTAATTTTGTTGTATTTATAGTTTGTTCTATCTCTTTAAGCTTATTAGAGAG
>CALLAE010000091.1 GCA_938002665.1 uncultured Saprospiraceae bacterium
TCTTAGCTAATTCAGTCAGAAACCGGACATAGGTTTTGTACTCAGATTCTAATTCTGTCTCACCCAAAACTGGCCATCTTTCTTTGGCATTTTCTTTTTCTTGTTCCAGATAAGCTTCGTAATCTGATATGATACTCGCTAGGTCTAGGTTTTGTGGGTAGGCTACTATTGTAATAAAGCAGAGGAGTATCGTGGAGATGATTTGGGAGTGCATGGTTTTGGTTTTTGTTTGTAGTGGAAGATAGTATTTATCTTTTAAAATTTAATTGGTTGAATGAAATCCTAATATACTTTACCATTTGTCTGAAACAGGATTTTATAAGATTTATAAGATTTGCAGGATTTATCCTCTTTTTCATTTTGACCTAGGAACGAGTGGGGAAATCTTCCGTCTTGTCTATCCTAATTTATGTTTAGCATAGTTAAAGAAAAGCAATGAGCTGGGTGATCTACGTTGCTTGATTAATCATGATTCTGTTTTGATGGCTGGGTGATCTGCTTCCCACTACTTCCTTTTGTCTGAAACAGGATTTTATAAGATGAATAAGATTTGCAGGATTTATCGTCCTTTTCATTTTGACCGAGGAACGAGTAGGGAAATCTTCCGTCTTGTCTATCTTATTTTATGTTCAGTGTAGATTTTAGCAAGGCGATGAGCTGGGTGATCTACTTTTCTTGATTAATCACCATTCTGTCTTGATGGCTGGGTGATCTGCTTCCCATCGCTTCCTTTTGTCTGAAACAGGATTTTTAAGATTTACAGGATTTAACCATCACTTCTTTTCATTTTGACCTAGGAACGAGTGGAAAAATCTTCCGTCTTGCCTATCTTATTTTATATTCAGCGTAGATTGTAGCGAAGCAATTAGATGGGCCATCTACATTGGATAATTAATTATGATTTTGTTTTGATCGCTGGGTGATCTGCTTCCCATCGCTTATACTTATACCACTCCTACAGCAAGATGAAAGCAAACAAACCATACCTGCAAAAATAAATCTTACTTTTGCCGTCCAATTAACTTAGCCTGATGAGCCTTAAAGCAGAGATAGAGAAGCGAAAAACCTTTGGGATAATTTCCCACCCCGATGCTGGTAAGACAACCCTTACAGAAAAATTACTTTTGTTCGGTGGTGCTATACAGGTGGCTGGTGCTGTAAAATCTAACAAGATTAAAAAAAGCGCAACATCTGACTTTATGGAAATAGAGCGACAGAGAGGTATCTCAGTGGCGACTTCTGTGATGGCCTTTGAGTACAGGGGTAAGAAGATCAATATTTTGGATACACCAGGTCACAAGGATTTTGCAGAAGACACTTATAGAACACTGACTGCTGTGGATAGTGCGATAGTGGTTATAGATGTGGCGAAAGGTGTGGAGGCGCAGACTGAGAAACTTGTAGGCGTCTGTCGTACTAGGAATACACCTATGATCGTCTTTATTAATAAAATGGATAGAGAGGGGCTGGATGGGTTTGACTTATTGGATGAGGTAGAGACTAAGCTAGGGATGAAAGCCTGCCCACTTACCTGGCCGATAGGAATGGGGCAACGATTTAAAGGGGTATACAATATCTATGCAGGCAACATACGTCTCTTTTCTGCACATGGCAAGCAGACAGAAGATGACACTATAGAAATATCTGATCTCTCTGACCCTAGTCTGGATACCTTGCTGGGGGAAGCCGCCGCTAATGAATTGCGGGAAGAAGTAGATACCATTACGCAGGTCTATCCTAAGTTTGATCAGGAGGCTTATGAGCGGGGAGAACTTAATCCTATCTTCTTTGGTAGTGCCATCAATAATTTTGGTGTGAAGGAGATGCTAGATTGCTTTGTGGATATCGCGCCGCAGCCCTTGCCGCGGATTACAGAAGAACGGTCTATAGAACCAGAAGAAAATAAGTTTAGCGGATTCGTTTTTAAGATACATGCTAATATGGATCCTAAGCATAGAGACCGTATTGCTTTTATGCGGATATGTTCTGGCATCTTTGAGCGAAATACGAATTACTTCCATGTACGGAATAAGAAGAAAATGAAATTCTCAAATCCGACCATGTTTATGGCTTCCAAAAAGAATATTGTCGAGCAAGCCTACCCCGGAGACATTGTCGGTCTATACGATTCTGGAAATTTCAAAATAGGTGATGCGCTGACCACTGGTGAGACGCTAACTTTTAAAGGCATTCCTTCTTTCTCTCCTGAGCAATTTAGATATATCAATAATGCCGACCCGATGAAATCTAAGCAGCTGAATAAAGGGATAGATCAACTCATGGATGAGGGAGTGGCACAGGTGTTTACCAAGTTAGACTCCAATAGAAAAATTATAGGTACAGTAGGCGCTCTACAATTCGATGTGATCCAATACCGTCTAGAACATGAGTATGGTGCCAAGTGTACTTACGAACCGGTGGCCATGCACAAGGCCTGCTGGATAAGCTGCGAAGACAAAGCAGCCCTTTCAGAACTGAAATCCCGAAGGCGAAAAAATCTGGCTGTAGATAAAGATGAAAAGCTGGTCTACCTCGCGGAGTCTGCATGGACACTAAAAATGGCAGAGGAAAATCATCCTGAAGTGAAGTTTTATACCAGTAGTGAATTTTAAAAACTGAAAATAAAAATAGGTTGCCACCCGCAGGTGGCAACCATCCCAAATTCGAAGTTCTAAAAACTTAGATTCCGAAAACCAACATCTCTTTAGGACTTGTTCAAATCCTTGCTTAGCCTATGGCTATCATTCTAGGCTCTTTCTCTTTGGCTTCTTCTTTCTTAGACAAGGTTATCTTAAGTACTCCATCTGTATAGCTTGCTCCTATCTCATCAGTGTTGATCGTTTCTGGTAAGTGGAAAGATCTGGTGAAGGCTTGGTAATTAAACTCTCTTCTTCGGAAGTGAGTCTTTGTGTCTTCTGACTTTGTCTCCCCTTCTTTGTCCTCTGCTGGGCTTACAGATACAATCAGCTGATCTTTGTCCACTTTGATTTTGAAGTCTTCTTTCTTTAAGCCAGGTGCTGCTAGATGTACCTCGAATGCATCATCTTCTTCGATGATATTCACAGAAGGCCTATTGAAAGAAAAAGTGTTGTTAGCCAGTTCATTGATTCCTTTTTGGAAAAACTCATCAAGAGCTGAAGTCAATGGGTTAGCTGCTACTGGTCTGTTAAATCTTATGAAATTCATGTTTGTATAATTTTAGTTTTAAGAATCAGATTTACAAACATCCATTCATCAATAGCTATTCCAAGCCAAAAAAGAAG
>CALLAE010000092.1 GCA_938002665.1 uncultured Saprospiraceae bacterium
AGGGCCGAAAAAGATTACCTTTGCTCCATGAAAATGCGACTCAATAAATATGTTGCTCATGCTGGAGTCTGCTCACGTCGGAAGGCTGGAGAACTCGTCAAACTAGGTAAGATAAGAGTCAATGGTATAGTAGAGGCTAACCCTGCTATAGAAGTAGGCCCAGAAGACAAAGTCGAATACAATGGTAAGGTACTCAAGGTCGTTGTCAAAAAAATATACCTCCTCCTCAATAAGCCTAAAAATGTCATCACTACCATGGACGACAAACGTGGCAGAAAAACTGTCTGGGATGTCGTCAAAGAAAAAGTAGATTCCAAAGTCTTTCCAGTAGGACGTCTTGATAGAAATACCACTGGCCTATTACTACTAACTAATGATGGTGACCTAGCCTATAAACTTTCCCATCCTTCTAGTTCTGTCAAGAAAATATATCAAGTAGTACTCGATCGACCACTCGCTGAAGAAGATTTGGCTAAAATAGAAAAGGGGCTCAAGCTAGAAGATGGAATTGCAACCGTAGATGTCGTAACGTACATCCAAGAATTGCCACCTAATAATATCGGAATACAATTGCACAGTGGAAAAAACAGAATCATCCGTCGGATCTTCGAACATCTTAATTATACTGTAGATGCACTTGATAGAGTCTATTTTGCTGGTCTTACTAAAAAGGATCTACCAAGAGGCTGGAGTAGAGAACTCAAGAAAAAGGAGATCATCATGCTCAAGCACTTCACTAAGTAAGTAGGATTTAAGTCTGTAAGACACAGAAGCTATTATATCAGCATGTGATATCATAGACCCTAATATCTATAAATGGACTTCTTTCTCCATTCAATCAATATAGCATCCTGCGGATGGGGGCTTTATTAATCTAGCTTCCAAGCTATCCTTACATCCAGTCTAAACCACCCAAAACCCCATTTAATCTATATTTGCACTACAATGGAAGAATGGGAACTTGATTTTGAATGGATACAACTGCGGCATCGCTTGCAAAAACTGACTAATGCCCCCACTCTACCAGACATGAAAGGCATACTATTTCTGATAGGTGTACAAGAGTTTGGCCGTGTCCAAGAAGAGTTTTCAAAGGAGGAAAAAAGGGACCTTATGCATGTTGCCGCCTGCTCATTATTAGAACCGAAAGGATATTATACCTTTGCAGGCAGAGATGAGGATGGATGGCCACATTGGGAGGTAGATAAGCCCTTCAAGGTTAAAGGCCTGAAAGAACAAGAAACAATCCTGAAAACTAGTATTTTAGACTACTTTATTAAATTAAATGATGAATCCGGGCAGGAAGAATAGCCCTAAACTTAAATTACAAATGAAGCAGATTTTATTTTTAGCATTTATTATAGCAACAGTCCTTTCGTGCTCTCCAAAGCAGGAATTATTTCTAATAGAGACAGAGATGGGAAATATGAAAGTCAAACTCTATGACTCTACCCCTCAGCACAGAGATAACTTTAAAAAATTGGTCAATGAAAAATTCTATGACGGCTTGTTATTCCATAGAGTTATCAATGGATTTATGATCCAAGGCGGTGATCCAGAATCTAAAGGCGCTCCAGCAACAAAAAGACTAGGAAGCGGTGGACCAGGATACCAAGTACCTGCAGAGATAGGTGCCCCTCACTTCAAAGGTACTTTAGCTGCAGCTAGAAATAACAACCCAGAGAAAAAATCTTCTGGCTCTCAGTTCTATATCGTCCATGGCAAAGCTGTCACAGACGCAGAGATGGATCAGTTTGGAGGAAGAAAAGGTATTACCTATACACCAGAGCAAAGAGCGAGATACAAAAAAGATGGTGGTGCTATCTTCCTAGACGGGGACTACACTGTTTTTGGTGAAGTGGTAGAAGGCTTTGATGTCATAGACAAAATCGCAACAACACAAACAGCACCTGGTGACAGACCTGTCACTGATGTTTCTATGAAAATATCTAAGACAAAGTAAGGAGAGATTGAAATATATTTTTCTCTTATTCGGTTGCTTGTTTTTCTGGCAATGTGCACAACCTATTGCCTCATTCGTACAGAAAACAGAACAACGCTTAGTGGTACCAGCTAAGGTCTATTTTGAGAACACCTCTGAAAATGTCACTGACTATAGCTGGGAAGTAGATGGGGAGATTCTATCCTCAGACAAGCATCTAGAGCATACATTTTATGACTCTGGCAAGCACAAGATTGTCTTGATCGCCAAAGAGGGATCTAAGGTTCAGAGAAAGGAAACTAAGCTCTATGTGGAGGCGCCTACTAACTGTCTAGCACTCTTCAAAACGTCTATGGGAAATCTGGTGGTAGAGCTCAGTGAAGAGACACCTCGCCACCTCAAGAATTTCTCTGAGCTAGTAGAATCTGGTTTCTATAATGGCATCTTCTTTCATAGAATCATAGATGACTTTATGGTACAAGGGGGAGGAAATGAAAACCGAAAAAGCGGAAAGCGCTATAAAGATCCTGTAACAATACCCAATGAAATAACTACTCAACTACTACATTATAAAGGAGCTCTCGCAGCCGCTAGAATGCCTGACGATATAAATCCTGAAAAAGCCTCCTCCGGTTCTCAGTTCTACCTTGTAGATGGTAGAAAACTTAATGCGGACAGAATGAAAAAAATTCAGGAGGATAAGTTATTTGACTATTCAAAGGAGCAAGTAGAAAAATACATCGCGGTAGGTGGTGCACCACAATTGGATGGGGAGTATACTGTCTTTGGTCAGCTCATAAGCGGTTTTGAGGTGCTAGACGAAATGGCTAGGGTGGATACCGACAAATATGACAAGCCTCTAGAGGAAATAATTATCTTAGAAGCGAGAATGTTGAATTAAATAAATCCAGAAATGAGTACTGAGGTTCTAGGTATAGATGTAGGCGCGACGGGGATGAAGGCTGCACTTGTAGATACAACTAAAGGTGAGCTAACTACTGAACGTCATAAAATAAGTACCCCTGAAGGGGGAAAACCTGAGGACATGGTCGGCGTTATCCATGAACTTATAGACCACTTTCAGTGGGCGGGAAAACCCATCGGTATCGGTTTTCCAGCAGTGATTATGGGAGGCAAAACACTTACGGCTTCCAATATCGACAATAGCTGGATAGGTTATCCCGTAGAATCCTCTATTGAAGAAAAAACAGGTAACAAGGTGCAAGTCATCAATGATGCAGACGCAGCAGGACTAGCAGAAATAACTTTTGGCAAAGGCAAAGGCGTTAGTGGGACGGTCATTCTACTTACCTTGGGTACTGGCATAGGCTCAGCTATTTTTAAAGATGGAAAAATCCTTCGCAACACTGAGCTAGGACATATCCTGTACGAAGGTGACATCGCTGAAAAGGCCGTCTCTAATTCTGCAAGAAAGAAACATGATATGAACTGGAAGGAATACGGCACTAAGCTAGGCGACTTCCTCAGCTATATACATAAACTATTCTATCCAGACCTCATTATCTTAGGTGGCGGTATCAGCAAGAAGTTTGATAATTACTCTAGCTACTTCCCTCAGCATCTCAATGTCACTCCAGCTTCTCAGTACAATAATGCAGGCATCATTGGAGCTGCACTCAGCGCCGTCAAATAAAGACTAGGCTTCGCTAAAAGTTTTGAATTATTAACCTTGAGGAAGATATTCTGGAGACGACTTTAATCTAGTCAGCCTATCTACTTACAATAATTTTTTCTACGTACGACTGCTCGCCTGAGCTATTCTTAAGCATAACGAAATAGATGCCAGGCGCTAGAGTATGATGCAACTGGAACGGTGTCGTTATATCCATATCTACCATTAGCTCTTCGCCCATCACAGAAATGACACTTAGGTCAATCTGTTGATCTCCAGCTGTAAGGATCGTAAACATTTCTGTACTAGGATTTGGGAAGATGCTCACGTCTATTTTTTCAATTCCCTGAGTTGAGGAAAGTCCAGATTTTGTCAACATGTCATCAGATATACCCTCTGGATTATAGATAGTCAGACCGCCATAAGCACTGATCCATAGATTATCATTGT
>CALLAE010000093.1 GCA_938002665.1 uncultured Saprospiraceae bacterium
TCTATGACTTTAGCTGGGTCATCTTCTCTGATAAAAACCTCCTTGTGAAGCGTTTAAAAAAACGCCAATCCAAAGTAGAACCTTAATAATTAATTAAAAATGCATAGCGATAACCTCATATACAGATCAGCTATTACGGGATACTTCTTTAATGAGTTGACCAAATTGCATTAGCTTGATTCTTAATTCCTCTCATCAGATTATAATAGCACATTACCAACACCAGTTCCCATTTTTCCTATTAAGACGTCTCTAACTTTTGTTAGAAGCAAATTTTGGTTATCGTGACATTCAATTAATTCGGATTGAGATAAAACTTCCAGATAATTTTGTACAAGACACGGTAGATGACCCTATAATGATTAGTATTAACTTCACTTTATTCATTTATTTTAGTTCATATCTAGTCAGACTGACATTTTCAAATGTTCGTAGGACATAAGTTTGTGTTTTCCTTCGCTCGTCTTTAACTACTGATTAACAGGGATATATCCATTTACAAAAGTATAATAAACGTATAACATTCGTAAGCAAACGCTTATTATACGACTCTCACTTTCCGCCACCCTCACCTTTGTCCTGTCATCGATTCTAATGGCAACTCATACACTTTGACTGCCCTACTTTAAGAATCATTTTTTTGTTATACCCGTTCCGTCCCACAAGATGGAATACAAAATCTTTAAGCATGAATAATTTAAGAAACTCCGTACAGTTAATCGGTAATCTAGGTAAAGCAGTTACCTATCGCAATTTTGATAGTGGCTCTACTAAGGCCAGCTTCCCACTCGCCACTAATGAATACTACAAAAACAACAAGGGCGAAAAAACCCAAGATACACAATGGCACAACATAGTAGCTTGGGGGAAGACTGCAGAACTGATGAAGACGCATCTGGATAAGGGATCGCATGTAATAGTCAGAGGAAAGCTGGTATCTAGATCATGGGATGATGAGCAAGGCAATAAGAGATACATCACAGAAGTAGTGGCCAGTGACTTTATTTCTATGGAGAAAAAAGAACTGCCTTTCTAGGCAGTAGCATAGATGCCTTATACAAAAAAATGGGCGGCCGTACGGTCGTCCGTTTTTAACTTTTAATCATTATCACCTGATCTCACCGACTTTAGCAAGTCTGCAAGGTCTTTCCATCCTGTACCCATACCAACTGTGCCCTATGTGCCATTTAAGATGAAAGCCACGGAGGGCAAAAATGTAAAGCTAGTCTTAGATACTTCGGATTATAAGATAGCTTCGCTTACTTCCACCTCCGCTATGTAAGCCTGGACCACACAAGGGGCAAACGATATCGCCTCCTCAAAAGAATAAGCAAGCTCTAGCCATTCTACATAGCACATGCAGTCTGGCCTATCATACTGACCACTTTGGATCAATTTTATACTTATAAAAGACCAAATCACTTGCCTATGTCTTTCACAAAAAAAAGCCAAGCATCTCTGCCTGGCTTCCTGATTCAAAATAGACGTCTTGGACTATTTGAGAATATATCTTAAGTTAAGATTAGTAGCTACGATGTGGGTTCTGTCTATTGTTCTAGCTGGCACTGCTCTGTATCCTATGCCATACTTAATATCAAAACCCACCTCTACCCTATCAAAAAAGATGAGGCCTGCACCTAACTGTCCAAAGACCCGTTGGTTAAGTTGTGAGCCAGTGTCAAAGCATTCTGAGTATCCATCTCCAGAACCAAATCTTCCTGCTGGCACACCTTCGTTTATCTCATTGATGTTTCTGAAACTGATGTCTTCTGCAGTCAGGTCTAGTGAGGTAAAGACACAAGTCTGATTAGATGTAGTGACGCCGATATTAGTTCCAGCACCCATATAGAGATTGAAAAAACTAAGTACTGGAAGTTTAACGACCATTGCACTTTCTACAGCAAACTCTGCATGCGTCCCGCTGATGTTCATATAATTACCCTCGTAATGGCTGTTGTTATAATAAGTCATCGCGTCTACCCTATTTGGCTTAACCGCAAGTGCTGATCTCCATTCTAAGAAAGGATATTTTTCTGGTTGTAACGTGATACCTACATTGATACTGGGGTTTTCGCAGATGCCTGATTCTACCTCTGATACTTCAAAGTTTAGCTCATCTAGTCTTGCTTGTTGGACATCTGGCATTTGTTCTACAAAGAATCTGTAATCCATATTAGTGATATAGTCAGACTCGTAGCCCAGGCTAAAGTCGAGTTTCTTTATTTTAAACTTACCGATGTGCCAGCCCATATTCTGTGTCTCATAGGCAGTAGTCTGTGCACTAGCTGTAAATGCAAATAAGCTGCATAGCGCTAGACAGAGTAATGAAATGTTGATTTTTTTCATGACGAATGTTTTAAAAAATGAAAGAATAAGTACCGCTGATTGATATGGGAATATAGTGTGCATTTGATGCCTCACTCTATAATTATATTTTAATTAACTGATATTTTAATCAGAAATTAAGATTCTTAAGATATAACTGTCCCAGAAAGCACTTATTGTAGAATGAATTAACAAATTGTTTTTGTGCTAACAACTGCCTAATCCCCTTCCTTTTTGTCTTATCAAGCTTTTAAACTAGCTCTAGTTAATGATATAGCTTACGGATCGAGTATATCGGGAGTAGTGACGAAGGAGCCATTCCCTGATCATAATGTACTGTAAGCTAATCCCTAACAGGATTAGGATAACAAGACAGGTTACTATGCCAATATATGTCTTTGCCAAAGACTGAGGTAATCGCAGGATCACACTTGTCTTCTTTATAAACTCGGAAACGAGGGAAGTTGGGCATAGTAGTAGCTCATGCAGAAACAAAAGCAATCTGATACCTTGCTGTACAAAGTCACAGGCTTGTCCTTTTTCATTAGGATTGTTTATAACATGATAAGAATTTGTACTGCTAAAGCTGCACATGTAGAGGAGCTCTTCCTTCTTATCTATTGTTATACGCCAGGAAAATTCAAAAAACAAAACACTTGTTTCCAATTAAAGAAACCCCTATGTTTATGCAATGAAAGATAGATTTAGCTTCATTGCACTTGAAGAAGCAAAGCAATTCTTGGAATCTTTAGATAAGAAATCACGTAAAAAAGTGATGTACAATGTATGGAAGACAAAATCTATCAATGATAAGGAGTTGTTCAAGCCCGTCCAAGGTGAGATTTGGGAATTTAGAACACTTTACAACAAAAAGTATATTCGAATATTTGCTTTTTGGGACAAAGCTGATAACCAAAATACATTAGTGGCTGCTACGCATGGGATATACAAAACAACATCTAAAATTCTGAAATCAGATATAGAAAGAGCGGAAAGGATTAGAAAAGAATATTATCACTCTAAAAACAAGTAAAATGAAATCGTATACATTAGATGAGTTAACGGACGCATATATTGGGAAGAAAGGAACAGAAGAGAGAGATGAATTCGACGCTGAACTCCGATCCGAATTAATAGGACATGCTATAAAAGAAGCAAGACTAAAAAGAAATCTCACCCAATCTCAATTAGGAGAACTTGTAGGTGTGCAAAAAGCTCAAATATCTAAAATAGAAAACAGCATTTCCAACGCAAGATTAGACACAATACTTAAAGTGTTTAAAGCTTTAAATGCGAAGGTGAATTTTAAAGTTGAATTGCTGGATGAAAAATTAGAGGTAGCCTAAAAGAGTCCCAGCGTATAACAAGCTGTGATCAGGGAATCGTTCATACGTATCGACTCCCAATACAGCCGATCCGTTATGTGTCGGATTTCATCTTATTGCATAATTTGTTCCTGCTCCACTTCCGAATTTTTCTATTATTTTGTCTTTTACCATTTTGCTTAAGATACGTTTTGTTGTTGGATTTGGAATATTCAATTTCGTAGAGATTTCGCCAGATTTGCATCCTGGATTGGACATTATAAAAATGAATATTGACTTTTCTCTTGGTGCTAATTTTCCACTCTTGTCCTTAACTTCTAGCTTCTTATTTAGTTTCTGTTTTAGGTTTAGAAGTGAATCAAGAAAAAAAGTGACCCATTCAGAAATATTTTCATTAGGCCTTTGGGCTTGACAATTTCGTAAGCAATTGTAGTATTCTTTTTTTCTAAATTCTATTTCATGTTCAAAGCTGACATATTGAATCCAGACATAGTTTGATTTAAGTAGCAGAAGTGAGGTTAATAGTCTGCTTAATCTGCCATTACCATCTTGGAAAGGATGTATTGTCAAAAATTCATAGATAACTACTGATATCTTCAGCAGGTTATGGATTTCTGAGTCACCATTATACCAGTTAATGACATTGTTCATTTCATCGTCTGTTGCAAATCCCGGTTCAGTTGTTTTGAATATTATCTGTTTTGAACCGTCAGGAAAATTAGCTTCAACTGCATTTGAATGCTGTTTGTATTCTCCTTTATGCCAGTTATCTTTCTCGCTGAATTTTAATAGTTGGTTATGAAGGTTTTTTATATCGCTTTTCGATACTCTTATGTTCTTTGGGTCGTTCAATATTATATTCAGTACATTATAGTACCCAGCAACTTCCTGTGAATCTCTATCTTCAAAGTTGGATATTTCTATTTTGTCAATAAGTACTCTTACTTGGTCATCGTTCATTTTGGAACCTTCTATTCTTGTTGATGAACCAACACTTTGTATAGTTGCTATTGACTTTAGATTGTTTAAATTGTGTTTTTCTACTTTTTCGAGAGTAGACCAAGAAGCGTCAAACCTGTCGATTTGACTTAGCTTGTTTAATAAGTTCCAGCTTAGTTCTACATTGAAATTGTATAGCTTTGTTTCCATAGCTTTCAAATATAAGAAAACAAATGATACGAAATGATACGATTGGATTCGATTGTGATACGTTCATTTTTTCTCATCTAACACAAAAGGCAAGTATGCGGATTTATAATCCGCATACTTGTGAGTTGAACCCTATATAGGGAAACGCTAATGTGCTAGTATAACTTCAAGATACTATAATGCGATTACAATTGGCTAGTTCAGATTTGTTATGAGTCTCGTAGGCTGATTCTTAATGATATTTCCTCAGTAATGGTTCTGCTGATTATGATTTTCTTTGATATGGGCATAGGTATATCCCTGTAGGTTCTACAAATTGCTCTGAAGAAAGCTATCCTCTTTTTACGCTTAGGCTATTTCCAGTTGCCGTTTTCATCGATCTTCGAAGGCTGTCATCTGACTTTGGATAGTGGGTTGCATGCCACCCCTTCCATGTTGATACATGGGTTCTCTCCTTTCTCATCGACATTTAGTCGATAAGATCTCGCCAAGGGTCGAGACCATTCGTTCATAGTGAATAATTAGACCTACAAAACTATTCTCAGCTACTCAGACTTGCTTCTATCTATTTGAGATTCTTGGCTCCTTTCGTGAAGGGTTTGTTCAACGGATAATGATATGCGGAGTCACGACAAAGAAGTGATTCCGTCATTATTTAATGTTATAAGTTGGCATTCAATTATCATCATTTAATTTTTCAATTATTGCTTCTTTGACATATTGATTTAGAGTTTTACCTTTCAAGGTAGCATTTTCAAATAGTTTAGAATGTAATTCTGGGTTTATTCGAATATTAAATGAACCTTTAAATGATTTGAAAACTTCTTTACCAGTTTCTTTACATAATTCTAAATAATCATCTACAGCTTCCTTAAAAGCCTTTTTAAGTTTATTAACTGTTGCTCCTTCAAATGTTACTAAGTCATTAACTCCTTCTATTTTACCAAAGAAAATTTCATCGGAATTTGAGTAATGAACAGTGCCAATAAATTCTTTGTATTTCAGTTTATCCGTCATATCAAATTTTGATTTTTGAGTTCACTAATTAAGTAAGTTCTAACATATTTTTTTAGCTCATTTCCTGGATGTGGCTTATGTATTCTAATTATATGTAAAGTTGAACTATTAACATAGGCTTTTCTTGAGCCAGACGTTTTACCAGTTTTCTTTTCAGAATATCCAAGTTTGCCAAGTAAATACTCTAATTCGTTAAAAGTGAATGTTTGTTTTAAGTTTTTAAGCTTTTCAAGCGTCTTTTGCAACTTGCTCATAGTCGCAATTTATAACTATTGTTAATTAAATGCAACCATAATATAGTTGCAACTAATTAGATTCTCGCTGACTTATAACATTGAGATATATGGTAGTCAGTGTAGTGGTATTCTGAGGTGTCATCAGATCTATTCTGAAGCTAGCACCATACTTAAGATCTACACCTATCTTTACTCTATCAGAAATCACGACTCCTGATCTATTCTGTGCAAAGGCCCTCTGGATAATGAAGGGGATCCATTACTTAGCACTCTGAAAAGTGCTGGTAGAGCGACTACTTATGATCCCAGTTGTAGCTCCCTATTTCCATCAGGCACAGCCTCAGCAAGTCTATTGCGTCCTGAAGATCTTTTTTAGATGCCATCTCTATCACCTGGTGTAGATATCTGCACGGCATAGAAATGCCTCCGGCTATACAGCCTCCATTAGTGTGCCTTTGTAAACCTGCTGTATCTGTTCCGCCCTTAGGTAATACCTCTAACTGAAAATCTATTTTGTTTTTCTTGGCCACCGTTTTCATAAACTGGACCATGCGATAATCGCAGACAGACATGCCATCTAGTACCTTGATCGCGGCGCCTTTGCCTAGATCCGTAATCCTTTCGTGGGAAGCCGAGCCCGGCACATCACAAGCAAGTGTTACGTCTAGATTGATGACATAATCGGGGTTGATCCCAGAGGCAACTGCTGTAGCACCTCTCAGGCCTATTTCTTCTTGTACTGTAAAGACAGCATAGAGATCTGTAGATGGAGTCATATCCTTCATCTCTTTCAAGGTCTGGATAAGTTGGTAACAACAGATTCTGTTATCTAGGGACTTAGAGTTGACCATATCCCCCATTTCTATAAAGGATCTTTCTCTCGTAATCGGGTGGCCTAGGTCGATGTGTTTTTTTACCTCTTCTGCGGGTAGTCCAGTATCTATATAGAAGTCCTCTATCTTAGTTTTTTTTGCCCTTTCCTCTGTAGACATTATGTGTATAGGCCGTGTTCCCATGACACCTATTATATCTTTCTCTCCATGTATAATAACTCTCTGAGCAGTCAGCGTCTTGGGGTCAAAACCGCCCAGGGTATGAAACTTAATAAAGCCATCATCATCTATATGTGTAACTACAAAACTGATCTCATCCATATGGGCTGCCACCACAGTTTTCTTGTCTGAGCTTCCTTTTTTGAGGCCGACGAGATTTCCCATAGGGTCCGTATAGATTTCATCTACATATGGCGTAATCTGTTCTTTGATGAAGTTTCTTATTCTATACTCAAAACCTGGCGCGCCTGGAATCTGAGTCGTTTGTTCTAATAATTGTATATCTATCATGGCTAAGTTTAGAAATTGTGCCGCAAAATACTGAAATGGATAGGATAAAAGCTAAGAAAACGATGACTAGCTTATAATTATAGCTACAACTATGGTTTCGTTAATTTTGGCGGTAGCATGAGTCTTATCAAACAATTTGCAGGGCAAGCAGTGGTCTATGGAGTCAGCTCTATCCTATCCAGAATTGTATACTATCTACTAGCAAATCTTCTTGTTGCTAAATTGCTTGGTAAAAACACCGTGGATTTTGGGGTCTTTGGATTTTTCTACGGTTATGCCGCCGCCCTTATTACCTTGTTTTCTTTTAGGCTCGATACTGCTCTTTTTCGTTATGGTAACAAAAGTGGTAGTCTCAAAACGGCCTTCAATACCACTTTCACCCCAGTGCTGCTCTCTGCTATTGGCCTCGTCGTCGTAGGAATCTTCTTTTCAGAAACTATTGCTACACTGCTTTCTAAGGAGAGCTATCACGTTAGGTGGTTTGCTTTTATTATCGCCTTAGATATTATTAATCTGATTCCTTTTGCAAAGTTGCGGATAGAAAACCGAGCCTTAACTTTCGCTAAGTACAAGGTCCTAAATGTTAGCTTATCAGCAGTGCTGATTCTTTTCTTCCTTACAATACTGCCTAAACTCCAGGGCGGTGTTCTGTCTTTTATACCAGAGAGGCCTTCGATTATAGATTGGGTCTTTATTGCTAATCTGATAGCTAGTGCGGTTTTGTCTTTGCTGTTGCTACCTGTGATGAAAGGCTTTTCATTTACTATGGATAAGGGCTTACTAAAGAAGATGCTCTACTATGTTTTTCCTCTGGTAATCGTCGGTATTTGTAATGCTGTCATCCAGTTTTTTGGGGTACATCTACAGGAACGTTTTCTGACTGGAGATATGGAAAGTAACATGAGCCAAGCAGGCATCTACGATTTCACGAGAAAGGTAGCGGGGCTATTTGTCATGTTTACCACCGCCTTTAACTATGCTGCAGAACCTTTCTTTTTTAATAACGCCTCCACCTCGGATAGGAAAGAAGTGTACGGAAAGATCTGTCGGCTTTTTACTTTGGTAGGTGGTCTCGTAGTGATTTGTATTTACTTAGGTATGGACTTACTTAAGTATTTAAAGCTGGGGACCTTCTTAGATAGCATGTATCTCTTACCGGTACTTCTTATGGCTTATCTTTTTCTGGGTATCTACTATAATGTATCCATCTGGTACAAGCTCTCTGACAATACGAAGTATGGCGCTTACATTTCCCTAGTTGGGCTAATTGTTACTCTAGTTATAAGCATCGTTTTTCTTCCGCGCATAGGCTATGCGGCGTCTGCCTGGGCGACCTTGTGTAGTTATTTTATAATGGTGATACTAGGTTATCTCATAGGTCAGTCCAAGTTTCCTATCTCTTATCCCATCAGAAAAATTGTGACAGATCTCATTATCATTTCTATCATCATGCTCCTTGCACAATACATCAGAGCAGAGGCTCATACTACGATGCAGGTGCTGCTAAATGTGCTTATAATGCTAGCTTATGTCTTCTACATGTGGAAAGCAGAGCCTACAGAATGGCGGAAAATACTGAGAAGGGCTTAGCCGCTGAGGCAAGTTGCTACATAAAATATGTCAGGAGGTGATCCTTGATTCTGACTCTATTCATAATGAGATAGACAATAATCGCTAGCACTGCAAAAACAGCGAAAGCCTTGAAGTTTCTTTTGGCCTTACGGTTTCGTTCCCGCATGCTTTTATACTGATGTTTTCTAGTAAACGACATGAGGACGAAGCTACGCTTTCAGTGGGTTTATTTGAAAATAAATGTGAGAATAAGTTATTCGTTGCTTTTTCCTCTGGAAATGGCTAAGGCTATTCTTAAGGTCGCCCTTCGATAATAAATCTTGTAATAAAAAAAGGTAGGTTAGTAACTATTTGAAACTTAGCCTGCCTTAAAGATGGCCTTCATTTTATTCCACGACCTTCTTCTGATGAGGAATTCTTGTATCATAATGCCTAGGATAGCACCTCCAAAAAGTCCATTTCTGCTCCACTCTATCACCTGGATTTGCTCAGGGTAGAACGGTCTGATAACTAATAATTCTATACCTATCACTATGCCCGATACGAGTAGCATACTGATGATACCAGCTCTCACCTTTTGGCCCTGTGATCGCAACCTATCCATGTTGTTCTTAAGGAAGGTTCTTTTGTAGAGCGAATTGGTGGGATCTATCTTGCACAGCTCAGCGAGTACATGCTCTGCACTGTAATAATCCAAGATGTTATGAAGAGAGGCCGCTTTTCTGAAGAGTAGCTCTTGGTAGATATCGTCACCATCTAAACTAAATAGATTTTCTTCTATCACTCTGGCAAGCAAGGTGTCTACATACTTGAGATAACGATAATAGTCTCCGACCTCAAAGAGTGAAACGACATACTGAAGTGTCATTTCTAGTTTCACTTCATAGGGCAGACTTTTTATAGCCTTTTTGTTCCTTTCGTAGTAGCGGATCTTATCCTGATAGTCCCTATCATCTATATCCTGGAACTCCAGATATACTAATTCTTCTATTTCGTTTGCAAAATCCATTTCTTAGTTTACTACTGTAAGCAAATATAAACCTTGTGCTTTTTAGTTGTTGGAATCTTTTCGGCGTTTTTATCAATTTCATGTTAAAATAGTCTCTACTATAACATATTAGCTAGCAGGGCTCTTTCGTTGCATGTATAGCCAACCTTTTTCCAGTTGTTTTGTTCAACTGCAGACTTTATACTTACTCACAAATCTTCAGTTTCATGTTTTGGAAAAAATCTCCTTCAGATAAGTTAAAAAAGAAATATGAGGCGCTGCTCAAAGAAGCCTTTGAACTATCTAGCGTCAATCGTAAATTATCTGATGAAAAAACCGCAGAAGCAGAGGAAGTGCTGAAGGAAATCCGAGCGCTAGAAAAGAAGGGCTAAGTTAATTTCGCTTGTCTATACCCCAGTTAAGCTTATTCCTCAGCGTATTCATAAAGTTGTCCTCATTTAGCTTGACCAACTTCGTTTTGAAGGGGTTCTGCTTAATCGTCAATTTATAATCCGAAGTGATCGTAGTATGCCTACTATCTAGCGTACAGAGGAAGTTTTCTGATCGGCCTTCTATCTTGAAGCTCAGCTCATGACTACTAGATAATACCACCGGTCTCACATTGAGATTGTGCGGCGCTACTGGAGTCAGGATAAAATTTTGTGCAGTCGGAAACATTATCGGCCCGCCACAACTGAGGTTGTACCCTGTGGAACCTGTCGGTGTAGAAACTATAAGTCCATCTGCCCAGTAAGAATTAAGAAATTCCCCATCCACATAAGTGTGCAACACTATCATAGAGGAGTTATCTCTTTTGAGGATAGTGAAATCATTCAGTGCATAATTATCCTCTCCAAAGATTTCTGGCTCAGAACACAACTGCAACATCACTCTTTCGCTGATAGTAAACTTACCTTCTTTTAGTAAGTCTACGGCCTGCTCTATTCTTTCTTGCTCTATATTGGCTAGATATCCTAAGCGACCTAGATTGATACCTAAGATGGGAACCTCTAGTTTCTGTATCATCGTGACTGCAGAGAGGATGGTGCCATCTCCTCCCATCGTAATAATAAGATCCGGACCATAGCCCTTAAGATCTTCATTGGTATCTAACACATGATCGTCTGGAATGTCTTCTGGGGATTCTGTCGCTAGCGCTTTAGAATACTTAAACTCTATGCCTACTTGTGTCAGTTTATTAGTCAGCGTTTTAATGTAGCGGCTGTTCTCTGCTTTCCACTTAGTCCCGTATATAACTACCTTAGTTATCTTCATCAAAATGCAAATGAGTTATGAAAAAACAGCCCTTGCTCTCCTATGTCATTAAAGCTGTACTCAAAGCTAAACAGAAAATTATTAAACAAGATAATATCTACAGCAGGACCTCCCCCATAGATCCATTTATTACTTAGGCCATTAGTAGCTATATAGGTTCGCTCATTGACGTAGGCAGCATCTAGGTTGACTCTAAAAAACAGAGTCATGTTCATTTTCCGGAACTGTTTAGGCATCCACTTTACCGTATTCAGATTGTTGTCATAAAGGCGCCACTTTACGTCATTCATGGAAATCACATAGTCTGTACCATCCATAACATATAGTTCATATCCGCTCACGATATCTCTACCCCAACCTATTCCTGTGTTGTTAGCGAAAGCGACTATGGATCTGTCCAGGTTGACCTTTCCTTTGTTTCTTGTGCTGAGGATAATATTAGAAATGCTATGATGTTTTTCGAAGCCCAAGGTCAGACTCAGATTATTATAATCATTAAAAATGCCCAATCCTTCTTTTTTTAGATTACCGAAAATCAAATAGCCGCCCTGTGGATAATTGCTATATAGGCGCTTATCATAATTGTAGTCGTACTCTAGGTAAGCAAAGCGTAAGTCCGTCTTGCCATCCAGAAAATAATCTGGGTTGAGTTCTGTCGCTACATACTCATCTATCTGGTTGTGGTGATACTCTATCCTTAGTGAGTGATAACTATTAAGTGAAGGACGATATTTCAGTTGTGGACCCACTCTGAATCTGGACAGTAATTTTCGCTCATCATCTAGTTTTCTAAAAAGGCTTTTGTTGCCTTCTGTTTTGTAAGCAATTTCTCTGTTCTCTGCATAGAAAATACTGCCAGCGATACCTAGTTTATTATCCCAAGCCAAATAGGGGTAGGCATATTCTAGCTCATACTTTCTCGTATAGCCATAATGTATTTTGAGCTTAAGCGGATCTCTGTTTCCAGTAAAATTGTAGTGCCCTATTCTGAAGCCATAATTTACTCTACTAAAACTGCGGCCTTGCTCCTCCCACCACACAGTAAAGTTTCTATCTGCCAACTCAAAAATAGGGACAGGAAAAAGATACCAGTTTTCTTCCACAATTATTTCTATCGTCGCTGTCGAGCTGGACGCTTTGTAATTTCTTAGATTAAAAGTGACATTATTAAACAAGCCAGTGCTGAGGACTTGTAGTCTATTATTATTGAACAGGCGATCCAGCTGCTGTATATCTATACTATCCCCTACTTCGACATTTAACTCTCTTTGTATGACCCAGTCTTTGGTTTTTTTATTGCCGAGTATAGTTAGTTCAGTGAGTAGAACTTTATCTGACTGCGAATAGGCTGAAGAGAGGCCAAGGAATAAAGCTATAAGGAAAAGAAAAAATTTAGACATTTAGATACGTCATTAGGAGATCATATCTGCTTTGGAGATCGCTTTCGTATTCATCTTCTGCAAAGGTGGCATGGACATCATAATCATACCGCTCGAGCGCTGCCAGTATTTTACTTATTTCTAGTTGGTTCAGTTTGAGGGTAAGCAAGAGACTGGGGCTTTCTGGGAGGGAAGTGATAAAGCTGGCGAGGATGGTTGCGCCTTCCATCTCTATAACCCTGGTTACTTCAGAAAGAGAATACTCGGCTTTTGAGACCTTGACAACAATGATACTTCCTGGTTCCTTAAATGAAAACGTGTTAGCGTAGTACTTAATGAGGTGCTCTTGAGTAATAAGACCAAGGTACTTTTCGTCATGGCTCACTACGGGTATGACGCTGATCTTGTTTTCTGCTAACTTGCCTAGAATCTCAAAAATGTGTTCGTCTTCTGAGACAAATATATAGGCTTGGTTAAGATGAAAATCCGACATTTTATTGTCTGGATTGGTGCTAGTTACCTGATCTTCGGAGACTAGCCCTAAGAGCTTCTCGTCTTCTACTACCGGCAAGTCACTTACATGATAAATGCTCATCATAGTCATGGCCTGCGCACAGTTATCATCTGCCCGCAAGGCTAAAATGTCATTGGAGACTATTTCTTTGGCTATCACTATCTAGAGTTCTTATCATAAAAGACGTAATTATTTCTCAGATGGTTGTGATTTGGTAAGATTCTTAAGATAAACAAGGCTTTTAAGAGACAGAAATACCATCTATCTGCGCATAAGCTTCTCCTTTTCGTAAGAAAACTCTTTTTCGGACAGCATTCCTCTGCTTCTGAGTTCTTTAAGCTTATTGAGTTGGGCCAGCAAGACATCATTCTGGAGTAGGTCTCCTTCTGGGGGTTCCACAGCCTTTGCACGCTTGACTAAAGTATAGTTATTTTTGACAAAGGACTCCCATTCTGGTTGTATCCTAAGATAGGCCAGCTCATCCACTACTTTTAGATGTTCGAAGTTTTTATACCCTTTCTGTATTGCTAGTTCTAGATTTTGAAGACTGAGATCTTTTTTCTCTAGTAAGGAGTAGATACAAGCAATGTTAAAATGCATCTCTTTGTCAGCAGGGGTTATCTCTACCGCTTTTTCATAATCCGCTAGCGCGCCTTCCAGATCATACTCTTTGAATTTCTGATCTCCACTTTTTCTAAATGGATTGCTACGTTGCTTTTTTTGAGTAACTCTATCATACTTGTACTTACTACGCTGCATTTCCATATCCCTATTTGTGCGACGATCTCTATTGCTTCTTACTTTGGTATTTCTGCTTCCTCTTTGTCTGCTGTTCTTGTTATACTTTGAATCAAACTTTGCGGAGGACATAGTAAACAATCTGATCGCATCTAGTACACCTAACATAGCAGCTATAGGAAAAAATTTGCTCGTCATCAATGTTAGAATGGCATAAAAGATACCGCTGCCAGGATCATTTAGATAAAACTTATGTAATCCAAAGGCTCCTCCAAATAAGGCCAACAAGGCTGCTGTCAGTTTTGATTTTTCCATCTGGTGATTATTTATCTAGCTAGTTTTAATAGACTTTTGTTGTGAGTATCGCGATGTCATCTACATATTCCTGCTCTCCCTTAAACGCCTCTATTTCCTCTAGCAACTTATTATTAAATTCTTCAGGAGGCAAGTCGTTGTTTGAGAGAACAAATTCCTTTACCATACTCTCCTCAAAATATACACCATTCTCATTCTGTATATCCGCTAAGCCATCTGTAAAACAAAAAAGCAAGGCATCTGTTTTCAGTTTAATTTTTTCTTCTTCTATAAAAGGCAATTTATCAAAGGCGCCAATTACTGTACTCCCTGTTTTGAGTTCTCTTGTCTCGCTACCATTGACAAGATAGGGTGGAAAATGGCCTGCATTTATATAGGTCAGCTCTCTTTCCTTCGTATCTATTTCTGCAATGAAAAAGGTAATAAATTTATCACTCTGTGTTATGCGATAGACCGCTTGGTTGAGCGCAAAGACAAAAGTCTCTAGATCTCTATACTGATAGATAAGACTATGCAACATGGCTTGAAAATTAGACATCAGTAAAGCAGCCGCTACTCCCTTTCCAGAAATATCAGCAATCATCACCGCAAATCTATTTTCGCTAAATTTTACAAAATCTACATAATCGCCTCCTACATTATAATGGGGTCTGTAGTAAATATCTACCTTATAAAAATCACTACTAGGAATATTCTCAGGTATCAACATTTGCTGAAACTCCTTAGCAAGTTCCATTTCTTTATTGAATCGCTCCTGCTTTATTTGTTGTCTGAATAATCTTTTGTTCTCTATGGCAACAGCGATAATGTTAGTTATCGTAGTGATAAACTGAATCTTATTATAAATATCTTCTTTGTCTTTGATGCCGCCTATCAGCGCATAAGCTATCGGGTAATCCTTATGAAAGACAGGAATAATAATATCAAACAACCTTACGAAAGAATGGTCATCATCCTTAACTGTATGTAAACGTTTGTATTGTAGACTTTCTTTTATTAAGTCTTCTTCTATCTCATCTGGTACATCTATTTTAGAAGGCACTTCCCAGCCTTGATCACTCTTTATATAGAGAATCATTTTTTTGATACCCATTTCCCAACTGAGGAAAGAGCGGTACATATTAAATAGTCCCTCAGAAGAAACATTATCATTGATAGCCTGCGTTATAGTAAGAAGACTTTTTATCTGCAGCTCTTTTAAGCTGAGCTCCTTTTCTAGTTTATCTAGTATATCCAAGTCTCTATCCACTTAACTTAAGTATTCATAGTTTGTTATTCTGTAAATGTCTATCCGCGTCTCTATTGGTCTTCTTTTCGATGTTCTTTGTGATCGCTTTTTCGAGATCTATACCCATCTGATTAGCCATACAGCTTACTACAAATATTATGTCTGCCATCTCATCAGCCATTGCTGCTTTCTGATCTGTCTTGGCTAAGGGTTCCTTGAACGATTGTTCTCCATATATCCTGGCAACTAACCTTGCTAGTTCTCCTACCTCCTCAGTAAGTATAGTCATGTTAGTCAGCTCATTAAAGTATCTAACGCCATAGGTTTGAATCCAATTATCAGTCTGTGCTTGTAGCTCCTTGATAGACATGTTATTCTTTGTTTTTTGAATCCATTATGATAGTAACTGGACCATCATTGACATAAGAAACTTTCATATCAGCCCCAAATATACCTGTACCTACTGTACCAGAATAGCTTGCCCTTAGTTCCGTTAGGAAACAGTCATACATTATTTTAGCAAACTCCGGTTTCGCAGATTTAATATATGAGGGTCTATTACCTTTTTTTGTACTTGCATATAAAGTAAACTGACTAATAACTAATAGGCCACCACTAATATCTGCTATGGATAAATTCATTTTGCCCTCTTCATCACTAAAGATTCGCAGCTTTATGATTTTATTGATTAGCCAAGAGATATCCTCTTTCGTATCCTCATTCCCGACCCCAAGGTAGACTATTAGACCTTTTCCTATAGCGCCTACTTCTTCATTCTCCACGGTAACTGAAGCTGGTAAAAGTGTTCTTTGAATGACTGCTCTCAACTGTTGATTAATTGTTACTTAAAGCACTATTTCAACATTAAGAAAAACGGAAAAATATTTATCAGTCCTTTATATATATCGATATATAATATATAAATCTTACTAATGTTTTCTCCCGTACTCTTCTCTAAGAAATAGACAGGGACAAATTACAGTTTTTATTTACAATAGGCTTTATACACGGAAAGTGGAAAATAGGCTTAGCTCTTTGTATTATAGAACAGTTGTTGTTGGTAAAGCTGTATAATTCCATAGTCTTATCTTGGGTATAAGATTTTCTAATCTTTCTATCTATCATTATACAGCAACTAACAGGACTAATAATAGTAATCTCTTTTTTTATATAAAAGAAAACTATTATTAATAGGAATGGTGAAATGTTGGTTAGTGGATAGAGATAAAAAATGAGAGAGATGTATAACATAGTGAATAACTTGTGCTGCGAAACAATTTCCCCATTATTCTTCTTTGTTTCTTAGAAAGTTGTTCCGCGCATGAAGTATAATAAGTATGTTAGAATCTGGTTGTTGTGTGGTTGTGTTCTTTTGTTTTTTCAAATTTTTATAGGAGGTGTTACCAGGATTACGGGATCTGGTCTTTCTATAACAAAGTGGGAGATTATAACAGGCACCTTACCTCCTACCAGTGAAGAAGCGTGGAACAAAGAGTTTGATCTTTATAAGGAGACCCCTCAGTATAAGAAGATTAACCAAGGGATGGCCCTATCTAAGTTTAAGTTCATCTATTTCTGGGAATACTTTCATCGTCTATGGGCCAGGCTCATGGGTTTCGTATTTATCTTTCCTTTTATCTTTTTCATATACAAAAAGTGGATAGATAGGTGGATGATACGTCAGCTATGTCTGGTTATATTCTGGGCGATGATGGCTGCGCTCTTCGGTTGGATAATGGTGGCGAGTGGCTTAGTGGACAGGCCATGGGTAAATGCCTACAAATTGTCATTACATCTGGGGATAGCCTTGACGACATTATCATTCTTGATCTGGGGAGTATATCGTGCGGTAGGCTATAATAAGTTAGCCTCTGATAATAAACAACTTTACCGTCTTGCTTGGTTCTTCTTATTAGCCTTGATTTTACAGATTTTCTTTGGAGCTGTGGTGAGTGGAATGAGAGCTGCATTGTATTATCCTTCATGGCCAGATCTGAATGGTAAGTATATCCCAGAGGTACTTCTAGACCCTAGTTCCTGGCGTCTGACCAATCTTGTAGATTATGACAAAGATGCTTTTATGCCTGCTCTTATACATGTATTGCATAGAAATTGGGGCTATTTTGTATATGCTTTTGGCACTTATCTAAGTTATAGAATCTTAAGATACCCGCTAAGACCTCTTTTTTATGGCTTTAATGTCGGTTTATTAGTGTTTCTAAACCTACAGGTCTTGCTAGGAATCCTTTTACTTATTAACTCTAAGGCTAGTATACCTTTATGGTTTGGTGTTCTGCATCAGGCTATTGCAATTGGCTTACTTTGTATAGCTTTGTTTAATATTTATGTTTTTAAAAGAAGGATTTAAATTGGAATCCGCATAATGAGATTCAAGTCGGTCATAAAGGAAGGAAGTTTTAAGTATCAGGAAACCAATGGCGGTGAAGAGGTTCTATTGTTACTACATGGACTCTTTGGAGCCACGGGGAACTTTAAAGCGATACAAGAGAATTTTAAGGATACTTATAACGTAGTAACCCCTGTTCTACCTATTATGTCTATGCCGATAAAGCAACTAAGTTTAGGCGGACTAGTAGATCACATTGCTGCTTTTGTAGAATATAAGGGGTATGAGAAAATTCACATTGTAGGCAATTCTTTAGGTGGACATCTTGCTCAGTTGTATGCAATTAGGTTTCCTGAAAAGGTCAATAGTATAACTCTTACTGGAAGTTCAGGCTTGTTTGAAAATGCAATGGGCTCGTCCTTTCCGAAGCGTGGTGATTATAATTTTATCAGAACTAAAGCTGAGAGCACTTTTTATGACCCAGCTACAGCTACTAAGGAAATGGTAGATGAAGTCTTTGAAACTGTCAATGATAGAGCAAAAGCTATAAGAGTAGTCATAACAGCTAAGTCTGCTGTCAGAAATAATCTAGAGGACAAGATCAAGGATATCCTGTCACCTGTGTTACTAGTATGGGGTAAGCAGGACAAGATTACACCTTCATGGGTTGGAGAAAAGTTTCATTCTATATTACCCAATTCAAGACTTGAAATCATAGACAAGTGTGGTCATGCGCCTATGATGGAAAGGCCTGATGACTTTAATGGTTTGCTCTCAGACTTTCTGAATAACTTATCTAAAAATAAAAAAGAGGCCCTTGCTTAGAACCTCTTTTAATTTTCTGCCCTTCTTTTAATTGCTTACAGCTAAGGCTGTTGTAATTTCTCTTTTGACTTTTCTGCTTTCTTGGCTCTTTGCATAGGATTCTCTCCTCCACCGCTGCCACGTGGTCCGCTCTTACGCTTGAATAATTCGAATCTGTCAGCTTTACTTTTTGGTTTAAAACTATTATTACTTACATCTACATCTGCCGTTTCTAGATAAGGATCTAGTATAATGTCATCTACTTTTTTTGATAATACGAATGTTTTCGTAACAGAATCACCAAATCTCCATATTTCTGCAGGAATACGTTTCAGCTCTTCGGTACCGTCCTCATATTTGAACAGTAAAATTATTGGCATCACTAAACCCTTGTTCTCAAAAGTCAGAGTATAGTAATGCGCATCTTTTTCTATTAGCTTTCTTTCTTCCTCACTTAAGCTAGCGAGATACTTTCTGTACTCCTCATCGTGAAGAGCATCTTTATCTAGAGGATCATAATCTGTATAATAATCTTCTATAGATGGATCTTTTTCATTCAAGGTTTCAGGTATTGCTCTTCTATTACGTTCTCTCGTAATATCATAAGTAGTGGCCTTACGCTTTGCTTTTTCTCTTTCTTCAGTTTCCTTCGGATTCTTACTATCTATTTTAGAATAGGTCACATCAGTAAGTGCTTGGTCTACATGATCATTAGTGTAGAACCACCCTCTCCAGAACCAGTCGAGATCTACAGCTGAGGCATCTTCCATAGTTCTAAAAAAGTCAGCTGGTGCGGGATGTTTAAAAGCCCATCGTTGACAATACTCTTTGAAGGCATGATCAAATAGTTCTCTACCCATTACAGTCTCTCTTAGAATATTAAGAGCTGTAGCAGGCTTAGCATAAGCATTGCTACCAAACTGATGGATAGATTCAGAGTTGGTCATAATAGGTGATATGTTAGATTTATCTCCACCCATGTAATCCACGATCTTATGTGCTGCTCCTCTTCTGGAAGGATAATTTCTCTCCCAGTGCTGTTCGGTTAGGTATTGAACAAAAGTGGTCAGTCCTTCATCCATCCATGTCCATTGTCTTTCGTCAGAGTTGATTATCATAGGGAACCAGTTATGTCCTACCTCATGTATGATAACACCGATGTGTCCATATTTCATTCTCTGAGAGTAAGTGCCATCATCTTCGCATCTACCAAAGTTGAAGCAGATCATGGGATATTCCATTCCCATGTTACCATCTATAGACCACGCTGTCGGGTAGGGATAATCTATGGTGTAGTGAGAAAACCATTTTACTGTATGTGCGACTGCTTTGGTAGAGTATTTATTCCAAAGGCAATCTCCTTCTTTAGTCCACATTGATGCAGCCATTACTGTTCGCCCATCTGACATAGGAACACCTACAGCATCCCATATAAATCTTCTAGAACTCGCAAAGGCAAAATCTCTCACATTCTCAGCTTTGAACTTCCAGGTTTTGGTTTTAGATGTGATTCCATCTTCGGCTGCTTCTATTCGGTCATCAGCTTCTTCCATGGATGCAATAGTGACTGGTTGCTCAGTTTCTTTCATTGCCTTCTTGAGTCGTTTCTTTTGTTCTGCGCTTAAGACCTTGTCTTCGTTTTGCAGTGTACCAGAAGCTGCGACTAGGTGATCGGCAGGTACTTTGATCTCTACCTCATAGTCTCCAAAGGTCAGCGTGAACTCTCCTCTGCCTAAGAACTGCTTGTTCTGCCAGCCATCTACATCATTGTACTGACACATACGTGGAAACCATTGTGCAATCACATATACGTTATGGCCGTCATCAAAAGGCTCATATCCACTCCTTCCTCTTACTTCCTTAGTGTTATTGATATTATACCACCAGTTTATAGAGAAGGTGGTGCTTTGCTTAGGTAGTAGGGCAGTGGGTAGGGAAATGCGCATCATGGTTTTATTTATGAAATAGTCCATACCCTTACCACTGCTGTTCTTCACACCTTCTATTTTGAAGCCACCATCAAAAGAAGGACTAAGGTTAGAGAGAGCTGTAGTGCTCATTCTGTCTCCTAGTTTAGAAGCTCTAATATCATGAGAATGGGAATCTTTAGCTCTGACATTCTGATCTAACTGTACCCATAAATAAGTTAGTGGATCTGGAGAATTATTATAGTAGGTGATAGTCTCACTTCCTTTCAGGACTTGATTTTTATCATCTAACTCTACTTTTATTTTGTAGTCTGCTTTCTGTTGCCAGTATTCATGACCAGGAGCTCCTGAAGGTGCTCTGTAAGTATTAGGAGTAGGTAACTCTTCGTTTAGTTGTTTGAACTTATTATGATTATAGTTATCTACTTGAGAGCTTATAGTAGATACGCTAAGGACAAGGATAAGTAGGCTTATTATATTTCTCATGACAGTTATTGTAACTCAAAAGAAATAAAGGTATGATAAAGCGCTTACATTGATGGTTAAAGAAAATGAAAAGCCTTCCCTCTCTGAGAGAAAGCTTTTCATTTTTTATTGGCAGTCAAAGCCTACTGCCTCCCATGCACTTACTGCTGTGGTAAATTGGAAATCCATAATATCGCCAGGAAAATCATCCTTGCATACTCTGACAGTAACCTCTCCTTCCTTGTTACAAGTAAAACAGTCTCTTATCTCGCAATTAGTACCAGAGAAGTTTTCTGTACACTGACAGACCCCTTCATCACAAGTAGCCCCATTCTGGCATACGACATCATCGCAAGGATCAGAACACATAATGAATAACAGTGAGGTAAGAACAAAAAGAAATTTTTTCATAGGTTTAGTTTAAGTTTATTATACCTGAGCAATCTAAGTCGCCTCCGTTTGTGTTTTTAAACATTAATCTAGCATTCATTTCTGAATCGCTTAGAAATTCATATTCTCCAGTTACGCCACTCTTACTGAAGCTAAATTTGTTATCAGCAAATCTCGCAGTGGTTGTTATTCTATTTTTAAACGTAGTGATAAGGAGTTGATCTAAATCAGGTCCTTTTTCAACTACTAAAACTGTAGGGTAATAACTGTTTTCAGAGCATCTTAGGTCAGCTGACCATGCGCCAAGGTATTTTTCCCTAACCTCAGATTCACACAAAGTGCCTTCGTACCCATCTGGGCAAAGACAAGTTCCTTCTAGACAGGTCCCACCATTCTGACATACGATATCATCACATGGTTGGGAACAGCTAATAGCTAATACGGTTAATACTAAAATGTTTTTTAGGGTTTTCATTCATCTAAATTGTAATTAATAAAAATTGTTTCTAATCAGTCAGATAATGAAAAACGGAATAGGAAGAATTGATTGTTCCATTGTGTAAACCAAAAAACTTGCCAATTATATGATGTTCCACGGGGAACAGGGGTTTTTAACTGATTCATATTTTGCGAGTTCCACGTGGAACAAAGAATCCTCTCAGTCAATTAGCAAGGCCTTAAAATCTTCATAAGAGTTAGAACACGGAATAGATATCTTATTTCCTGACATAAAGGCTCTTAGTTTTTCTGGTTGATTTAGTCCACCTGGAGCCTTTTCCATTGGTTTATTGAATTTACCAGGGTGAGCAGTTTCTAAGAAGATAGTTTGGTGATCCGGAAATTCTTTGAGGTACTTTTTGCAGGCAAGGTAGCCGATTGCTCCATGTGGGTCAGCAGTATAATCATAGCTCAGTTTTATGTCTTTTATGGCTTGTAGTGTTTGTTTGTCAGAATAATAATCCCCTAGCACTTTCTTATTGATCAGGTTCCACGTGGAACTATCATTTCCAAACAAGGCTTTCATCCTTGGAAAGTTACTTGGATTACCTACATCCATAGCATTAGATATGGTTGGTACTGATGGTCTGGCTTCATAGTTTCCAGTCTCTAAGTAATTTGGAACCGTTTTGTTTTCGTTTGTCGCTGCAATAAACTTGTGTACAGGTAAACCCATTTCTACACTTAACAGACCAGCAGTAAGATTTCCAAAGTTGCCAGAAGGAACACTATAGACAATGGGTCTTTGTTTGTCTGCAATCTGCTTATAGCCTTCAAAGTAATAGAATGACTGGGGTAAGAGCCTGGCTATATTAATAGAATTAGCAGAGCTGAAATTATACTTGGATTTGAGATCTTCATCTATAAAGGCTGCTTTAACTAGTGCTTGACAATCATCAAAAACACCATCAACTTCTACTGCAGAAATGTTCTCTCCCCAGGTGGTCAATTGTTTTTCTTGTAATGTGCTGACCTTGCCAGAAGGGTAGAGGATTATAACTTTTATACCCGGAACCTTATAAAAGCCCGCAGCTACTGCGCCCCCAGTATCACCACTGGTCGCAACCAAGATGGTCGTTTCTCTATCTTCGTTTCTCAGAAAGTAAGACATCAATTCTGCCATAAAGCGAGCACCAAAATCCTTAAATGCCATCGTGGGACCATGCCATAACTCTAGAGTAAATATGTGTTCACTTAGCTTAATAAGAGGCGCTGGAAAGTTTATTGATCTCTGAATGAGTTGATATAAAGCAGCTTCAGGTATGTAGGATCCTATCATGTTTTGTGCTACATGAAAGCCTAGCTCTGCAAAGTCAAACTGATTTATATGCTCGAAGAAAGAATCTGGTAAGCGCGGAATAACTACAGGCATATACAAACCTTGATCCTTAGGAAAGGCATTGAGAACCGCTTCTTTAAGGTCTACTACATTAGTTTTATCATTAGTACTATACAGTTTCATTCTAGTATTTCTTTGCGCCCTCCAGATTAATTTTAGAATTATAAGTCGTGACCTGCACCCCTCTATCTTTAAAAAGTCGCCTAGCACCCTCCTCTATATTATCGGCAATAACAGAATTCGCACAGAGTGCAAACATAGATGGTCCAGCACCAGAGATAGAAAAACCTAGAGCACCTTCAGTCATTGCAAGTTCTTTCATGTCATAGAAATGTGGAATCAGTTGAGCCCTTTGCGGTTCTATAATAAGATCTTCTATGCTACGGCCCAGCAGCTCTATATCTGACTTATACATGGCTGCAACGAAAGCAGCAAGATTGCCTGACTGTTTTATATGTTGGTCCAGCTCTACCTTGTCACTTAAGATATCTCTAGAATCCTTAGTTAATAGTTTTATGTGGGGATATATAACAACAGCTCTTAGTCCGGGTATAGTAGGCAAGCCTACTACGTCTAAACTTTCATTATCTCTGATTAGCACAAAGCCACCGTAGAGTGAAGGGGCTACATTATCTGCATGCCATGAACCATCAGCTAACTGCTCTGCCTCTGTAGCACAGCGCAAAACTTCATGGTACTTACAAGGCCAATCTAGAAATGCGTTAATACCAAAAGCACCTGCTACCGCACTGGAGGCACTACTACCCATCCCAGTCCCTATAGGCATGTTTTTATTCAAATCCATTTCTATGGGCATATCTTCTATACCCAAATGTTGCATCATTTTGAGCGCTCCATAGCCAGCTACATTTTTTGTAGGGTCATAAGAGAGCTTTCCTCTATTTCTGATCGTGTTGATTTTGAGGCCCTTCTCTTTGCCTTCTCTTATGATAACTTCGTCTCCCAACTCCTCTATTGCAAAGCCTAGCACGTCATACCCTACGGCAACATTTGCTACAGTGGCAGGAGCGAAGCATTTACAAGGCACTTTTTTCATGTTTTTTGTTTATAAATAACTGATAATCAGCTAATTATATAATTAATTTCAAAATTATAAAATAGAGCTCATGGAGATAATCTCAGCCAATATTCCGGCTGCAGTGACATCAGCACCTGCACCAGGTCCTCTAACGACTAGCGGTGTCTCATTATATCTGCTGCTGTAGATGACTATCATATTATCACTACCGCTGAGTGAGTAGAAAGGATTATCACTTGCTACTGCTTGCAGGCTGATTGTTCCACGACCATTTTCATAACTGGCAATAAAGCGCAAACGTTTACCCTCCTTTTCTGCTGAGCTAATCAGATCTTGGTAATTAGCATTGTCGTTCTCTAGTTGTGTATAGAATGCCTCTACATTCGGAGCAACTAAAGCAGCATCTGATAAAATGTTTTTGATTGTTATATTTTCTTCTTCTATTTCAAAGCCAGATTCTCTAGAAAGGATCAGTAATTTTCTTTTGACATCTGTACCTGAGAGATCTTCTCTAGGATCAGGTTCTGTTAGACCTTTTGCTTGAGCTTCTTTTACGACTGTTATGAAGTTTTTGTCTGAACTGAAGTTGTTGAAAATATAAGAGACAGATCCAGAAAGAACGGCTTCTATTTTTCTTATAGAGTCACCACTACTCTTTAGTCCTTTCAAGGTAGAAATTACTGGAAGTCCTGCACCTACATTAGTTTCGTAATTTAGTGGGATACCACTAGAGCCAGAAAGAGATTTCAGTGCTTTGTATTTTTCCAGCCCACTCGAAAGAGCAATTTTGTTAGGTGTAGAAATAGCAATATTATTTTCTAGAAGTCGTGTATAGTGTTCTGGTATAACCTTACTTGCAGTGTTATCCACAAAGACTGCATGCGCAAAATTATCTGCGATCACTCGGTCTATGAATACGGAAATGTCTGCAGTCAGGTCACTTTCTTCCAGAGCTGCCTTATAATTTTTAGTATCTATCCCTTCCTCCGCAAAAAGCATTTTTCTAGAATTGGACAGGCCATTGATAATCAGTTCTACACGACTGTCTTTTAGTATGTTTTCGTAGTTGTTTTTTATTTGTTCTAAGAGGGTAGAGCCGATAAGGCCCACACCTACCATGTAAACGTGTACAGACTTATATTCTGAAAGAAAGAAAGCATCATGAATAGAATTTAGTGCTTTAGACTCATCCTTTTTATTGATAGCAAAAGTAATGTTCAGCTCAGACGAGCCTTGTGCTATAGCTTCTATGTTAATTCCGTTTTTACCCAAGGTGTCGAATAGTTTTCCTGCGACCCCAGGCGTATTCTTCATGTTTGCTCCTATGATCGCGAGTAAGCACAGCTCAGCTTTTACTTTGATAGGATCTATAAAACCGCGTTTTATTTCAGGCTCGAATTCTTTTTCTATTTGGGCTTGCGCTTGTTGCTTATCTTTTTCATTTATAGCGATGGTGATAGAGTGCTCAGAGGATGCTTGGGTAATCATGATTACATTCACCTTAGCAAGTGCAATACATTTAAAAAATCGATAAGCTATTCCTGGCACTCCTTGCATGCCCGATCCTTCTAGAGAAACCAAAGCAATATTTTTTATAGAAGAAAGACCAGAAATTATTCCTGTATTACTGATCGCATTATGATGAATAAGTGTACCAGGATGATCAGCATTGAAAGTGTTTTTTATCCGAGTAGGAATATTTTTTTCTTTGACTGGTCTGATAGTAGGCGCATACAAAACTTTAGCTCCAAAGTGGGACATCTCAGCGGCTTCTTGATAACTGAGTTCAGGAATAGTGTAAGCTTTTTTTACTTTCCGAGGATCAGAGGTAAGTACGCCATCCACGTCTGTCCAGATTTCTAATTCGTCTGCTTCTAAGGCTGCAGCAAAGATGGCTGCGCTGTAGTCAGAGCCTCCTCTTCCTAGTGTGGTTGTTACACCAGAGTCATTGTCCGAGCCGATAAAACCTGTAACGATATATATTTTTCCTTCTTTCTGGACAGAGTCAGAAATGAGCTGGTCAGTCAACTCAAAGTCTACAATGGCAGAACCGAAAGAGTTGTCTGTTTTTACGCAGTCACGAGCATCTAGATATTCTGCAGGCAATCCTAGACTCTGCATATAATTAGCTAGAATAAAGGCACAATTTCTTTCACCAAAACTGACAATGTAATCTTTTGATTTGGGAGAAGCCTCTCTTATCAAGACGACTCCTGTCAGGAGGCTTTTTAGCTTTTCGTGGTTCTCGTCGAGATCAGTAGCGATTCTTTTGTAGGAACTTTGATCTAGCAATTCTTGAGCTATGGAATGTGCTTTTTGTATAAAAGTCTGACAATCAACAAGATAATTCTCGTCTCCTCTTTGGGCAGCATCTACCATTCCTAGTAGTAGGTCAGTCATCCCACTAAAAGCAGAGACTATTGCACAGACACCATTAGTAGTCTGAAACTTAGATTTTATAATTTCAGCCACCAGGGTGAGCCGTTCAGCATTGGCTACTGAAGTACCACCAAATTTCAGGACTCTCATTCTTTATATTAACTTTATCTATAATGTGTAATCACATTCTATGCCATATAATTAGCTGTAGTAAGTACCTCTTAGATAATTACAAAAAATAGGTCATTTGGAGCAGCGAATCAGGTATATAATCAGTTATCATTAGAGGTATAAGATTTTATCTATTTTCATACCTTCCAAAAACCGGTTTTACGCTTGGAATAATAAAAACAAAGCATGAAACCTATCCTAAACTTGACTTTTCTTGTCTTGCTCTTTTGCGCAGGACACTTATCTGCATCTGTTACTCTACATTGTCCACCGGATCAGACCCTTCCTTGCACGGCACAATCTGTCAATCTGGTGGCTTATGGAGATGCCTACATTATGAAAAATGGAAAGAAACTTCCAGCTGGTCTAGCACATGTAGTAAGATCTGTCAACAGTTGTAATGTAGGTACGATAACTAGAAAGTGGCAAGCCTTAGGGGATAACCAACAGATTTTAGAATGTACTCAGACATTAACGTTCTTAGGCGGTACTTTTAATAGTGCTCATATTGTATGGCCGAAGACAGATCTCCAAGTAGCGGGATGTACTGCAGAGCTAGACCCTTCAGACTTACCAGATGGTTATCAAGAGCCTATTGTATACAAACAACAATGTAGTAGGATAGGAGTAAGTTATGATGATGAGGTATTTAACTTTGGTTCTGATTGCAAAAAGATATTAAGACACTGGAAAGTAATTAACTGGTGCACTTTTGTGCCAGGCTCTTCACAAGGTATTTGGAATTTTACTCAGGTGATTAAACTCAGTAATGCTGATGAGCCGATTATTTCTTGTAACAAAAAACTAGTGGTAGATGCTACAGACTGTGATAGTTCTTATGTCAATGTGCCCTTTGTTTCTGTAGAAGGTCAGTCTTGTACTTCAAAATATGCAGTGACAAATAATTCCATGTATGCAGATACAACGACACATGATGCATCAGGAACTTATCCGATAGGCACTACAGTTTTTAATTATAACATAGAGTATGGTTGCGGCTTAAATAAAAAGTGTCAGACTACAGTAGAGGTTACAGATTTTGTAAGACCAGTACCTTATTGCTTAGCAACGCTTAATACGGTGCTGATGCCAGTAGATTCAGATCAAGATGGTGTAGTGGATGATGGTATGGTAGCGGTCTGGGCAAAGGATGTCAATGTAGGTAGCTATCATCCTTGTCATAATATGCCATTGACTTTTTCATTTGCTGAAGACTCAGTACAGATGTCTAAAGTATTTACTTGCCAAGAAGTAGGACTGAATGATGTCAGAATGTATGTACAAGATCATCTCGGCAGACAATCCTATTGCAGAGTACACATCGTTGTACAAAACAATGGCGCTAATATTCCTAACTGTGCTCCACAAGTAGGATCTAGACCTCTAGTGTCTGGAAGAATATTAGACCCAAGTGGGGAAGGCCTGGGAGGCGTACTTGTAGCGCATAAAGACATGGCACCTATGTCCGTAGATCAAGATGGAAAAATGACAGAACTGCAATATCTCTCTCACCAGCGAACAGATAACTCTGGAAGTTACAGCTCTAGTGATATAGCTTTGCGTAGAGATTATAAAGTCTATGCTTACAAAGAGGGTGATGTGTCACTAGTGGATTCTGAGGATGTTGCTTTACTAGAATCTTACATCAAAGGAGAGAAATATTTTGCCAATCCTTATACGCAGTTAGCAGCAGATATCAATGAAGATGGTACAGTAGATGTAGAAGATTTTCACCTCATAAGAAATCTTCTAGGTGCGCCAGAAGAAAGTTGGCCTAATCAAAAACAGTGGGTATTCTACACAAAGAATAGTGTGGAGCATCTACAATACAACGAGCAGAATATGAACCTAAAACAAGATGCCGAAATAGAATCTTTGTACTATGGCTACGGAGAAAATATAGACTTCATAGGTATTCTAAAAGGAGATCTTACGAGATACGAAGGATTCTAAAGTTATAACATCCCTTTATCCCAACAATAGTAAAGGAGGCTTAACGGCTTCCTTTTTTTATGCAATGAAAAAAACTGTAAGTAATCTTAAGGACAACAGGATTTACTCATAGATAACCTCCCGCAAGAATTTCATGACTAGGGAGATTTCGAAAGTGATGTTTCTCACTTGAGTAGCAGGTAAGATACCCGCTGTGGTGTTTTCTATTTGAGGACGATCGTACTGAAAAGAAAGATCAGGACTGATATTAAATTCTATTGCTGGCGTAAAAAATTCTCCTCCAATAAATTCAAAACCGCCGCCGAGAGTGATTCCATAATTCAGTTTTCGGATATGGATAGGGTCTTGGATATCCAATGGGAAATTAGGATTGACGTTACTTATTTCTAGTCTTCTTTCCCCTATCTCGAGTAAGTTGTCACCCACGGTATATTCGCCTCTGATTCCTACAAAGTAATAGGGTTGGGCACCAAGGTTAGATGGTACTTTCTTTTTGGCTCCTAACTGAAAAGAGAGATTCTGGAATTGATAATTCAGATCATTTCTTCTAAAGGTTGTTATTCCTATGCTGCTACCACGGGTATGCATTCCTATCTGTGCATATAAGGCACCACGATCATCAGGGTCACGAGACTCTATAAACAGATTTCCATGATAGGTAAATAACATCCTACGGTCATTCTCATTCCAGGATTGATTAGCAAGAGAAACACCGCCTTTCATACCGAAATGATAACCTGCGGTTTGACCCCAGATGGAACTTGAAACGAAAACAAAGTAAAGGGATAGAAGAGAACAGCAGATTTTCATCAGACAATTTTTAGTTGCCTAAATTTAAAAGATATATTCGTCTTGAGAAACAATTGCCTTGTCTGATGGCACTCTAATAAATTGAGGTCTCTTCAGAACACTTATCTTTTTCCTAAGATATACATACTCGCCAGTTAGGGGTTCTGCATCTTTGGGTATTCTGTTTCTGAGTCTAAGTGCAGTTTCGTCTATGTCATGAATCCTTGCTATTGTTCTCAGATTTTCTCCTTCTCTGACAATATGAAACACCATATGGGAGTCAGTTTGTGATCTCGTTCTTTGAGTACGTTTCTTTTTCTTTTTGAATAGAGAAAATTTCTTTTTGGGTGATCTTGTGTTTCTTGATCGTTCAGAGGAACGTCTTGATGAACGCTTAGGTTTTGCTTCTGCATAATATTTACCACTTGCTCCAGCTTGAGTAGATTTTATAACAGAATCAGAATCATTGCTCATTATTTCTTCAGCAGATTTCTTTTGATTAAGAACGACTACTGTAGGCGCTTGATCATCGTAGTTATACAACTGATATTTTTCTATAATCTTGATAAGTTTGGAAGGGTACGCTTTGTCTGTGGCGTAGCCAGCCTTCTTGAGACCATTAGCCCATGCATGATAATCTAGATAGGATAGATCAAAAAGAAAGGCATATCTATTCTGGTCAGTCAAAAAATCACTATGTGCATAGTAGGACTCAGCAGGGCTGTCAAAACTCCGAAAGCAACTTTTGATTAGTTGTCCGTCAGCACTATAATCGTCATCCTCTCTATAGAAGGTTCCGCCTTCCCATGATCCACCACATTTTATACCGAAGTGATTGTTTGCTTGCGTTGCAAGTGTACTTTTTCCTGCACCAGATTCCAGTAGGCCCTGTGCTAGCTTGATACTTGCAGGTATGCCTGTACGATGCATTTCTGCTATGGCGATGTGCTTGTAGGTGTCTATGTAAGACTTGCTCGGCTCATTATTGCCATATAAACTAATGGTGAGCAGGCAAAGACTGATGTGGATAAACAATTTCATATTATCTCAGATTGTTATTTGTAATCATAACAAAAACAGTGCCTTATGTGTAGATGTCACCCTTGGCTTAGGTATTAAACGGAATGAGAGAGATGATATTATGGTTTTTCTTGGACCAGTTCTACTAGGACACCACCAGTGGATTTTGGATGAAGGAAACAGACCAGCTTATTATCAGCACCTTCGGAAGGGCTTTCCTGGAGTAGCCTGTAGCCAGCTTTTTTGAGTCGAGCCATCTCACTTATAAGATCAGTGACCCCAAAAGCGATATGGTGGAAGCCGGGTCCCTTTTTGTCTATAAATTTCTTGATTACACTATCGTCGCTGGTCGCCTGGAGTAGCTCTATTTTGTTGTTGCCGACCCTAAGAAAAGAGGTCAGTACTTCTTGCGCTTCTACGAGCTCTCTTTTGTAAGGACTAACATCGAAGAGGGCACCGAACAACTTCTCACTAGCCTCTAAGTCTTCCACTGCTATGCCAATATGTTCTATTTTCTTCATGTTAGTATCTTAATTGGTTAAGATAAACTTACCTTATTGCAGGATGGGTTTAAAACTAGGTTAAAGGTAAGAAATCCCATATCTGAAAAGCTATTTTTGTTAGAATGCCAAGCAGACTTTCCTTGACTTCGATGCGCTATGAATAAAAAGATCATCTATACTATCGTAATTATTATGACCGTGGCACTGGTTGGTATTGCTGTGACACAGTTTATCTGGATAAAGGCCCAGGTGGATTTAGATGAGAAAAATTTTGATGACAAGGTTACCATGGCCATGAGTAATGTCAAGCAGAAATTACTAGAGGATACAGAAGAGCCTGCCTTCGTTTTAGACTTCTTTAAGGAAAAACAAAAGACCAACCTTTTCGGAAAGGAAACAGGTATCCTGACCAAAATGCTTTCTTCTCCCAGTAACAACCTTAGTAAAAGAACTATGGAACTGGCGGGGAACATGAAGGCACTCTACAAGGATGACCTTCTAGAAACAATCAATAAGAAAAACCTAGACAGATATCTAAGAGAGGCCCTAGATGACCAAAGCATCAATCTCAAACATGACTATGGTGTCTATTCTAATAAGCAAGAAGACTTTGTAATACGTAACGGAAATTTTGCCGTGGCGATTGGTAATGAGGGCAGTTCAGAGGCTGGCAAAGACAGAGGCTTGTATGACTCTAAGCACATGGTACAGTTGTTTAATAATGAAGATGGCTCGCCAGGTTATCTTAAGGTGTATTTCCCAGGTCAGCGGAACTGGTTGTGGGCAAAGGTGGTACCTTCTCTTTTAAGTTCACTATTATTTACCAGTCTTATTTTACTCTGTTTTGCCTATACCGTTTTTGTGATTTTCAGACAGAAGAAGGTGTCAGAAATGAAGACCGACTTCATCAATAATATGACTCACGAATTCAAAACACCGATAGCAACGATATCTCTAGCAACGGATTCTATTACAAACAAGACGGTTATTTCTAGCGAGGATAAGATCAAACGATTTGCTGGCATAATAAAGCAAGAGAATAAGCGGATGCTAAACCAAGTGGAAAAGGTGCTGCAGATGGCGAGAATAGATAAAGAGGATTTTGAGTTAAAAGTCACGGAAGTCAATATCAACGAAATCGTCACACAGGCTGCCATTAATAGTCGGCTGAAGGTTGCTAAAAGGGATGGCAGCTTAGCTACTAACCTAGGTGCAACTAACCCAATTATCAAAGCTGATGTTACCCATATTTCGAATATCGTCCACAATCTATTAGACAATGCAGAGAAGTATTCAAGTGAGAAACCAGAAATTCAGGTGACAACGGGTAACAGTGCAGAGGGGGTTTTCGTTGAAATAAAGGATAACGGAATAGGAATGAGTAAAGACTCCATGAAACACATCTTTGACAAATTTTATCGTGCACATACTGGAAATCGACATGATGTGAAGGGATTTGGCCTGGGATTGAGCTACGTAAAAGCGCTGGTAGATGCACATAAAGGAAAGGTAAAAGTAGCTTCAGAACTAGGGAAAGGGAGCACATTTACTGTTTTTTTGCCTTTTAGTGTGGACGAAATGTCTTAAAAAAGTGACCAGAACGCAGTTTTAACATCTAAAAAGAGAGAATTTTAACGTAACAACTACTTTTATTATTTATCAAACAATCGAAATGTCAGACAACGCAAAAAGTATATTGCTAGTAGAAGATGATCAGAATTTCGGTGATGTGCTCAGATCTTATCTTGAGATGCATGATTACACGGTCGAGCTTGCCCAGGATGGGGAAGAAGGACTTATGAAGTATCAGAAGGGCGATTATGCTCTATGTATTTTAGATGTGATGATGCCTAAAAAAGATGGCTTCACCCTCGCCAAAGAGATTAGAGAAAAAGACACAGAGATTCCACTTATTTTTCTGACTGCCAAATCACTGAAAGAAGATGTTTTGGAGGGTTTTAAAATAGGTGCGGATGACTACATCACTAAGCCTTTTAATTCAGAAGAGCTCTTGCTAAGAGTACAAGCTATTCTAAGAAGATCTGGTGCGAAAGCAGATCCACAAGAAGATGTCAAAGAATTCAGTCTAGGAGATTATCACTTCAATTATCCTCTTAGAATTTTGACACATACGAGTAATACAGGAGAGATTACTAAAGATAATTTATCGCCTAAGGAAGCACACCTATTAAGATTGTTTTGCATTCACAAAAATGACGTGTTAGCAAGGTCAGTTGCCTTGACTAAAATTTGGGGAGAAGATAATTATTTTACTGCAAGAAGTATGGATGTGTTTGTAACCAAACTCAGAAAGTACCTAAAGAAAGATGAGAAGTTGGAGATAGTAAACATCCATGGAAATGGATTTAGACTTATAGACAGAACTGAAGCAGTAGTGGAGTAAGTACTTGCTACAGTATTCTACAAAATATAAAAGCAGTGACTTACATCACTGCTTTTTTTATTTCTATATATTCTTCCTTCTAAAGCTATGCTAGATTGTGATAGATATTAGAGACATCATCATCTTGTTCCATTAGATCTATAAGCGCTAAGACCTCATCCACTTGCTCATCGCTGAGTTCTTTAGTGATGGTTGGTATTCTTTCTAGTTCTGATTTTTCTGCAGTAATATTAGCTGCTTCCAAGGCTTGTTGCATCTTCCCAAAATCTTCAAAGGCCACATAGATCTTATACATTTCTTTGTCCTCTACTGTATCCAATTCTATAGACTCTAGTCCATGGTCTATCATTTCTAATTCTATCTCCTCGGGATCAGAAATAAGGTCCTTAGGAATATAGAAAACACCTTTCCTGTTAAATAAGAAATCATGCATGCCCTTGGTGCCCATAGAGCCTCCCTTTTTATTAAAGTAGGACCTAACATTGGCCACCGTTCTCTGATTGTTATCAGTCGCAGTTTCTACTACTAGTGCAATACCGTGCGGTGCCATTCCTTCTAACACAACTTCTTCATAATTACTAGTGTCCTTGTCAGAAGCCTTCTTTATGGCATTTTCTATCTTATCCTTAGGCATTTGTACTGCCTTGGCATTTTGTATAGCTCTTCTTAAAGAAACATTGGTGTCAGGATCTGGTCCGGCTTGCTTTACTGCAATGGTAATATGCTTTGCAGCTTTAGAGAACTGCTTTGCCATTTTGTCCCATCTAGCGAATTTAGTGGCTTTTCTGTATTCAAATGCTCTTCCCATTATGTCTACTGTGTTTTAGTCTGCGAAAATATGATATAGAGTCTTAGATATCAATAATTAGTCATCTTTTGCCTCGCAGAACAGTATTCGTCAAGGCAAATGCTCTAAAAACACTGATAATCAGTTGTTTAAGTAAACTTTATTGACATTAATTATAACATATTACCCTCATTGTACGTCATAGCTAAGAATTGTCATCAAATGAATTTATGTATGTTTGCTTGTAAGCTAAATGATAAGAAGGACCAAGTGCCTAGAAATAACTCAGAGATATTCGAAAAAGAACTGTTTCCGCATATAGATGCGCTGAAAACGTTTGCCTATCACCTCACCTATAATGACGATGATGCTAACGATTTAGTGCAGGAAACCTATATGAAGGCACATAGGTTTATAGATAAGTATATCCAGGGAACTAATGCGAAGGCATGGTTGTTCAAGATTCTGAAGAACGCCTATATCAATCAATACCGAAAGAAGAGCAAGCAGCCCACTAAGGTAGATTTTGAAGATATAGTCAACTTTCACGATAGTGATGACCGCTTACCTGGTTATCTAGACTTGAGAGAAGAGCTCTTCGATAATATGATGGGTGACGAGATCACCATTGCGATTAATTCATTACCTATTGATTTTAGGACAGTTGTACTTCTTTGTGATGTCGAAGGATTCACTTATGAAGAGATAGCAAAGATTATAGATGTACCCATAGGAACAGTACGATCTAGGTTATTCAGAGCAAGGAATATGCTCAAAGAAAAGCTTAGATCTTATGCTGAAAAGATGGGTTTTAAGGACAAAAGAGGTAATAATAAGTCCGACACCAATGCTAGCAAAACAGAAGAAGAATAGTGTCTAGAATGCTGTCCTTAGGCTATTTTGTTGAAAAAGGGGTGATTGTATAATTGCATTTCATGCCTTGTTTTCTTAAAATTGTATAGAACGTCCAGATAGAATACTTAAAATAAGTTTCTTTGTAACAGCAGAGTTTTCTTATTTTGCTTTTAAAATTTAGTAGTTTTTTAATGTTAGTAGTCTTGAAAAAAGTAATAAATAGAGTCAAGATCTACAGTACCAACAAACAAAACTGAAATGGAAAATCTTAAAGTTCAGGAGATTCAAAATCGTGTTACTTTATTCTTCGACAAGCAGCTAGGAGAGGCAGAAAAGAAGGCCCTTCTTCTTCAAGTAGAGCAAGATCCAAAATGTTCTAAGATCTTCAAAAAAGAACAGACTTGTAGGGACTTCATCAAAAACAATGTTACAAGACCCAAGGTCACAGTAGACTTTATCAATACTATCAGGAATAGTATCAACATAGGTTAGCTACCCTTTATTTCTTATTCCCATTCTACTCGGGGCAACATGTTTGCCTCTATTTTTGTATATACCTATCTCATATTACAACTATGCTAGCCAAACTAGAAGAAGTCTATAATCACTTCCTAACCATAGAAGAAAAACTATCTGATCCAGAGACAGTATCAGATATGAAAGTCTACAGTAAACTCAATAAAGAGTACAAGGGCCTACAAGAACTAGTAGATGCCTACAAAGAGTATAAGAACATTCTTGATAATTCTAAGAATGCTAAGGAGATGCTTTCTGACTCCGATCCTGACATGCAGGCGATGGCAAAAGAAGAACTTGCGGAATTAGAGCCAAAGCAAGAAGCCATAGAAGAAAAGCTTAGGATGCTTATGATTCCTAAAGACCCAGAGGATAAGCTAGATGTCATAATGGAGATAAGATCAGGAGCTGGAGGAGACGAGGCGTCAATTTTTGCTGGAGAACTGATGCGCTTATACATTAAGTACTTTGATACACATAAATGGAAGCATGAGGTGCTCTCACTCACCGAAGGTTCTGCAGGAGGCTATAGCAAAGTGGTAATGGAGATAAAGGGTAATGAGGTTTATGGTAAGCTCAAATTTGAGTCAGGGGCACACAGGGTACAACGTGTACCTAAAACAGAATCACAGGGTAGAGTACATACTTCCGCGGCTACTGTAGCTGTGATGCCACAATACGAAATGGAAGACATACAGATCAAAAAAGATGACTTACGGACTGATACCTTCAGAGCTAGTGGAGCGGGAGGGCAGCACGTCAACAAAACAGAATCTGGTGTTCGATTTACCCATCTACCTACAGGATTGACAGGAGAGAGTACAGACTCTAGATCGCAGCACAGAAACAGAGAGATCGCAATGCAACGCTTGTATCAAAGAATTCAAGATGCACAGAAAGAGCGGGTCTATGCGGAGCAAAAGTCTCAGAGGAAGTCCCTAGTGGGGTCTGGTGATAGGTCTGATAAGATTCGTACATACAATTTCCCTCAAAACAGATGTACCGATCACCGTATCAATCTTACGTTGTACAGTCTAGGCAAGATTATGGATGGAGAGATAACAGAGATTATAGAAAAGCTACAGATGGCTGAGAATGCTCAGAAAATGCTGGAATCTGCCTAGTGTTTGCGATGTATGATAGATAGATTTAGAGAAAGATTGCTTTTAACATGATAATAAGAGTATTGGCTAACCGAGAATCGTTTTATAAGTGTAATCGATAAGATTTATAAGATTGAGTTTTGGTTAAATAGCGCAGTTTAGAGGCTGCGCTATTTTTTTGCTTATTTTCTCTATTTGGATTTGGTCTAATTAAGCTTAGTCCGTATTTTTGAGGTCAAATGTTAGCTCAATGACTTTTCGAAACCTCAGTATACTGGCCTTTTTAGTCTGCTACACAGCCATAGCCTGTGGCCAAACCACGATCAATTTCGATGAAGATAATTCTAATAAGCTCTATATTAAGCTTTATGGTCACGTAGATTACAACCAAAAAATAGAAAAAGGTATCCATCATAATGGTAAGATGGATGTCCATCGCCTTGTCACCCTGATAGGATATCAGTTTAGCAGAAAGACACAATTTGTTTCTGAAATAGAAGTGGAGCATGTTAAGGAAATTTTTGTTGAGCAAGCCTTTATTAAGCATCGACTGGCTAAAAGTATCTCCCTCAAAGCAGGTCTGATAATCATTCCTATGGGTATGGTAAACGAAATGCATGAGCCTACTTTTTTCTATTCTGTAGAACGACCATTATTAGACAAACTTATTATTCCGTCTACCTGGAGAGAGGTCGGGATAGGACTGACAGGACTACTTCCAGAAAAGAGTTTAAAGTATCAGCTCTATCTAGTAAATAATCCGCTAGGCTATGATGGCTCCGCTAAAGTATCTGGTGCATCAGGTATCAGAAAAGCAAGACAAAAAGGGGCAGAGGCAGTTGTTTCTTCTTTTCCGGGGTTGAGTGGGCAGATAGAGTATTTTGGTATAGACAGATTTAAATTAGGCATTTCTGGTTATTATGGAAAGACAAGTACTACTCTGGCGACCACCATGGACCAGTCATTAGAAAATTATAATGTTACGGTAGATAGTTCCACGGTAAATATGACAATGGCGACAGTTCACGGAATGTATACACCAGGCAATCTTACATTGAGGGGGCAGTATACTCTAAGTTCATTTCAGAACACGACAGCTTATAATGAATTTGCAAACAGTGATGTGCCAGAACTTATGCACGGTTACTACTTGCTAGCTGCTTACGATTTTCATAAAAGCGAAGAGATAACAGTTGCACCATTTGTTAGATTTTCTCAGCTGGATAACCATCTTAGAGTCAATGAAGCACTAGAAGAAAATCGTGCACTGAAGCAAAATATACTTACAGTGGGAGCAAACTATAAGCCACATCCTGGTGTCGTGTTTAAGTTTGATTATCAGTTTGTGCAGAATAGAGTGACCTCAAATTATAATAACCTCAATTTAGGAGTTGGCGTATGGTTCTAATTATGTTACTTTTTATAAGCGGATTTACGCAGCAGTCTGATATTCTAGAACAGTATGACAAGCAGGTCAAAAAGACCATAAAAAAAGTCTACAAACAGGAACATCATGAACTAAAGAAGATAGAGCAAGGATTTTATGAGATTATAACTAAAGAGAGTTCTTTAGGCTACATACTGTTAGATGAAGTTGCTGCCTGCCACTTAGGTGGATGTCCTAGCTCAGTAGGGCTTGATTTAGCAAAGGAGACCTCCTCTATTCAAGGCTCTGAATATTTTGATGTATTAGTTTTGTTAGACAAGGACAAGACAATCTTAAAGATTAAGATACTTAATTACTTTTCAGATTATGGTTATGAAGTAACCTCCAAAAAATATCTCGAAAAATTCCAAGGCAAAAGTATTTGTGAATTTAGTTCTTCTACTGATGGAGTAGATGCCATATCTGGTGCTACGATATCTTCTATGGCTCTTGAAGGTTTCCTAGGCTTACACTGTAACTAAGGCCTTATACCACTTACGCCACTTATTTACCGAATATTCTCTAAAACGACCAGTTGTTATTTTGTTAACCAAGCTTAGTTGGTTTCCCACTATATTGAGGGTCGATTGTTTTTGTTTTGTATTTAACGATTCAAAACTCAGGAAAGGGATTCGGGGGTGAGTTCCTTTCCTTTTTTTTGTAAATCAAAACAAACAAGATTTTCCTTTTGAATTATTCAAAATTTGGAACAGGATTTTCCATGCTGGTGATAACTCCTGTATCATGTGGGTTTTAATTAAAGAATTTTTTGATCAGTTTGTTCACACCTCCGACATCTAACATTGTATCCTCAATCACTTTTTTAAATTCCTTTCCTCCTCTTCTGGAGGCTAACAATTTGGTGCCATCTTTTAGTGTAAGGCTTAGTTCACGATGATTGTAATCAGAAACATATTGCATGTTGACGAGAGTACTCTGAGAGATAGCATAAAAATCATACTGTAAAACCAAAAAGGACTTATAAAAGCCAAGATTCTTTACAGCTACAGACTCTTTACCATCATTGGTCATTATTTTAGTTACGACACCATCCGCTACTAAGTGAGTTATTTCGCTTACATCAAAAAACTTTACGAAGCCTTTACTGAGGTGTATGGCGATTCTTTTGGCCTTTAGTTCATTCTTCTCATTTACAAGATCCAGTAGCAATTCTATTTTTTCATTGTTTTTATGTTGCTCTATTTTATTGTAAGCTTTGGTTATTGCTGAAAGTAAGGCTTCATCCTCTAGCGGTTTATTCAGGTAATCTATTGCAGAAAATTTTATTGCATTCATTATAAATTCACTCTCCATTTGGCCAGTGATGAATATGATTTCAAAATCAATTTTGTCTTGGGCTGCTAGCTTTTTTAGAATGTCAAAACTTGTCCCTTTGGGGAGTTGTATATCCATAAAGACAAGCTGGTATTTATTATCTGCCAGCGCAGCATATGCACTTTCTAAGTCATACACTTGATCAAGGTCAGTTATGTAGGGAGCCAGATGAGTGACTCTGCTTTTTATTAAGTCTGAAGTGTCGGGAAGGTCTTCTACAATTAAGGCTTTCATTTATGTCAGTTATTTTCTGAGAAAGTAATTTCTACTCTTGTGCCAGATTTAGGAGCTTTTTTGTCTATTGTTTTGATTGTAATATTTTGATCCATTGCATTCAGGATACTTACCCTTTTGAAAACAAGCTCAGTACCTCTGGATGTGTATGGAGAGATAGATTGCCGATGAAGTAGTTGTGCTTTTTTTCTTCCTATACCATTGTCGTCTATAGTGCAGCTGACACCAAGTTTTGTTTTAAAAAAACTTACCATCAGCTTACCTTTTTTTTCTTTGTTGAGTAGCCCATGTTTAATAGCATTCTCTACGAAGGGTTGGATAATCATAGGAGGAAGATGTATACTGAGTAAGTCATCAGATTCTACTACCATTTCAAAGTCAAACTTGTCTTTGTATTGCAAAAGTTCGAAGTCTACATATAATTGGATAAGTTCCAGCTCACTACTTAGAGGGACACTATTATCCTCATTGATATTACTTCTGTCAATGTTGGAGCTGACACTTGCGTCCAAAAACCTCCTGATCAACTTTGAAAAAGAAACCAAGTATTTGTTTGCCTCTTCTGTCCGTTTATTTAGAATGAGTGCTTGAATGGTGCCGAGTACATTGAAAATGAAATGTGGGTTCATTTGAGACTGTAGTGCTTGGACTTCTAGATATTTTATTTGCTGGTCCTGCACGATGGTCACATCTCTAGTTCTTCTATATCGCCAAAACAAATAGAAAGAAAGTATGATGAAGGCTAGTAAAGCAAAGGCGGCGTACTTGTAGAAATCAGCGTCTCTATAGAAAGGTATGTTTATTTCAAAATCTAATATCGCCTTAGGAGTGACGTTAGATAATCCGAAATTACTGGTTTGAGATTTTACTTTAAAACGATAACTGCCAGAACTTAAGTTGTTATAATTAATCTTGTTCTGTGTTACCCAGGGAGACCATCCTTCATCTACATTTTCTAAGTAATAGGAGTATCTGGTCTCATGAGGCTTATTGAATCCAAGCCCTTCAAAAGAGAGAGAAATGTTGTTTTGCCCACGTTCTAATTTAACAGATTCATCGTTATTCCAGGCTAAGGAGTTGTCATTGATATCAGAAATTATGAGATTAGAAAAATCTTCTTCAAAAGTAAGTTTATTGATGTCCACATAGGACAGATAGGTTGAAGAAGGAATATACAGGATGTCACCATTTAGAACTAGACCACTTTGGGCAACCTCTTCTCCAAAAAAGCCATTCCTATGATTGAAGGTTTTGATAATGACATTACCATTGTCATTATACTCTCTTAAGTTCAGAATGCTGAAGCCATTAGAAGTTCCGATGGCTAAGATTTGATTAGGAAGTACAAGTAGTGCCATTACATATTCACCTAGGAACATTTCTTTGCCTATCGCAGTGAGCTCTTTTTGAGACTCATCCAGGCACCATAGTCCTTTGGTATTGCCTATCCATACTTTATCGCTTTTCTGGTCTGTGGCAAGACAGATAGCTCCAGAAGAGTCCTGAGGAAATAGATGATTGTAGCTGGTAAAATTTTTTTCGACATGATCGAATGAAGCAAGATCTCTATATGTTCCTACCCAGTAACTTTCTTCATCTTTGCCTTCAATAGAGACAACGTATCTGGAAATGCTTTTGCCAGTATCGTCAAACGTATAATGTATTTTATCTATTTCTTGATCCAGAACTCCTATAGACTTATATCCTCCTATAACTATTTCGTCATTAATGGAATCATAATAAGAGACTAACGAGAAATTTTCAGATTGTAATGGATAGGTTTCAAACTCTTGATTTTTTTTGTATTTGTGTAAAAAGTAATTACCCGGAAAGTAAAGGTTGCCGGCCTTGTCGATACAGCTGCCGTAATTGTAACGATCCTGGCTAGGAGAAAAGATAGGAAGACGCTTCTTATTCTCTAGATCAACTTCATAGATGCCTCTAGAAAAAGAGGTATAAACAAAGCCATCATTATATGGCAATATAGACCAAGCATCAGACACAAGCTCTAAGGGCACTTTAGCGATATGGTTCTTTGCGAAAAACTCTATACCATTTTCATGAGATACCCAAAGATTGTCATCTATATCGAGCATACAAATTACTCGGGTGGTGTTTGATACCATGTACTCATTTATGACTTTAGCACCTGAGACCTTGATAACTTTGTCTTTAGAATTAAGATAGTATAGTCCGTCATTGTTGTTTAGCCTAAGATCTTTTAGTTCAGAATAGTCTGGTCCTTTCCTATCGTAGCTCAGGCTGATTTTTTTCAAGTCATTAGCTAGGATACCCATTTTCCTCCCACCAGAATAAGGTTTGCGAATCAAGATGTTTTCTTGACCGCGCTGATTCATTTTGATATTAAAGTAGTCCGATTCATCTGCTAGATATACCACCTCTTGGCTCATAACATCATACAGGACGTTGTGCTTTTTGTGGAAGGCTACAAGGCGACCATCTGACAGTTTGGAAATTAGGTTTACAGTATCCTGTAGGAAGATGGATTCTTCTTGCTCAAAAGAATCTAGATTGTAGACTATTATCTCTTTAGTGCTAGTACAGACATATAGTTTGTCGTCTTTAATTTTATTGAGGAAGCTTTTGTTTAAGAAGTTTTTGTTGATGGTTAGAGGTTTGAAGTTTTGGCCATCATACTGTAGTACCGTTCCGTTTTTCTTTGTCGTAAAAAAGTGTAGCCTGCCCTTTCCATCTTCGTAAATGTGATTAACATTCTGTACAGGTAGATCTAGTTTGGTAAATTTTTCTCCATTGAATCGTGCGACTCCTTTTTTTGTAGCTACCCAGATATAGCCCCTTGAGTCTTGTAACATGTCCATCACTTGTATCTGTGGCAGACCATCATGTGTGGTGTAATGCTTGTCTGGATAGATGACTTGAGCAAATAGAGACGTGCTAAGAAATAATAATATGAGGAGTCTTGCTAACTTCAAGTTGTCTTTTTCTTCTTTCCTCTATAGCGAAGAGGTGAGATGAAGATACAGATTTGTTGAATATATGGCGATTACAGCCCTAAAAGTTACAATTATGAGCGCGCAGTTTATTGAAACAGATGAGCATAAAGAATTCTCAACGATAGAGAGATGTCATATTTTGGAATTACTTAATGATAGTAAGGATAGGACACAATCTATAGCTAGGGCAAGAGTAGAGCCTGGAGTAATTACAGCTTGGCATCGTCTAAAGGGCACCTCTGAATGTTATTATATATTGTCAGGAGAAGGAGAGGCAGAAATAGCTGAGACAGAGAAATATAAGATGCGGCCGCACTCACTTCTCAGAATACCGCCAGACACTGCTCAGCGCATCACAAATACTGGCAAGGAAGACCTCATCTTCTTGTGTTTCTGTACTCCTGCATTCTCAGCAGATATCTATGAAGAACTAGAATAGACTACATTTTCCTCAAGGCCGAAGACAGATCTGCGATTAGGTCCTCATAATGTTCTAGACCGACGGATATTCTTATAAGAGAAGCATTGATACCCATAGCAGCAAATTTATCAGGGCTCAGCTCCTTGAGATAGCTGATGACTGGAGCATATACCAGACTATCATGTCCGCCCCAGCTGACCCCTAGCTTGAAGAGCTCCAGGGCATTGACAAAGGTTTTTATTTCAGACAGATCTTTAGTCTTCAGCTCAAAACTCATCAACCCACTATAGCCAGACATTTGCTCTGCACCCAAAGCATACTGTTCGAAACTCCGCAAGCCAGGATAGTTGACCTGTTGTATTCTTTCGTCTTGTTCCAAAAAGCTAGCCACCTTCATGCTATTCTCCATGATGGCCTTCATTCTGATGGTAAGTGTTCTTAGGCTTCTGAGTATCAGCCACCCCTCAAAGGGCGCCATCTTGGCACCTAGCAACTCATGCTCTGCTGTAATAATCGCGTCCATCGTTTTTCTAGAACTGATAATTACCCCTGCTACCACATCGCTGTGACCTCCGAGATATTTTGAAGCAGAATGCACCTCTATGTCTATCCCTAGAGTCAAAGGCTTCTGAAAAATAGGCGAGGCCCAAGTATTATCTATGACTGTTTTTATACCCTTGGCTTTTGCTAGCGCAGCGACGGCTTTGAGGTCTTGTAATTCTAAAGTAAGCGACGCAGGACTTTCTAAGTAGATAAGAGAGGTATTAGGTCTAATTGCCTTTTCAAATTCCTCTATGCTTCTGCCATCCACGTAGGTCGCTGAGATACCAAACCTAGTTTTGAGGTATTTATTTATAAAGTTATTTGTGGGACCATAGATATTTTTTATGGTGACAATGTGCTCGTTAGCTTTTACACAATGCAAGATGGCACTAGTTATGGCTGCGATTCCGGAGCCACAGAGTTTGGCTTTTTCACCATGGCACAGCGCCGCTATTTTCTCTTCTGCTATTTTCACAGTGGGATTCATTAGCCTAGAGTAGATAAAGTCATCTGCCTTATTATCAAAGGCTTTGTCTATAGCATCCCAGCTATCAAAAGTGAACAGTGAGTTTTGATATATGGGTGGAACGACGGCACCATGCTGGTCCTTATAGGTGTCGTGATTGAGAATGGTGTCGTCTTTGTGATTTCTGGACATGGTGATATTTTATAATTCTGGAGACAATTATTCCTCGGTACCTTTGTTTAAAAAACAGGCTACACCAGTCATTGCAAAAAGGTACGCGATTACAATATTAGCCAAGGACATAAACTGGTAGGGTGCATACTCTATAGCTGAGACATGTAGAGTACTAGCCATGAAAATTCCTGATGGTGTCCAGGGAGCAAGATTTTCCATCATGGTCCCAGCATCTTCTATAGAGCGGGATAACACCTTTCTTGGAACCTTCATTTTATCGAATTTCTTCTTGAAGGCTTCACCCATTATGAAGCTGGTTGCATATTGGTTAGACGTTGTCATGTTTGTAACCAGAGTGCTGGTGAGCGCTGCGACGACAGTTTGCTTTTGGGTTTTGATTTTTGACATGATGTTTTTTATGACAACATCTATGGCATTTATAACATCTAGGGTGCCTATGAAGGCAAAAATTAGAAAGCAACTGGTAATGCCTTCTATGAGATTGTATAGACCACCTCGATTGAGAATATTGAGTGCTTTTATATCTCCTTCAAAACCCTTGGCCATATCTATGGAGAAACCTTTATTGAATGAAGACATAATGTTGCTAAAAGAAAAATCTTGGAAAAGCAGTGCTAGTATCATGGCCAGCCACGCAGAGGATAGTAAGGTAAGAACAGTTGGCCTTTTAGTAACAGAACCCCAGACTACCACTACTAGAGGAAGTAAGAGCAACAGATTAAAGTTAAAAATACTCTGTAGACCACTTAGCGTTTGCTCTATTTGCGCAGGTACTGCGATTGCAGCGATTTCAGATGAGCTAAAGTAAGGTGATAGACCTATGTATATGGCGCCTGCAATGACGGCTGCTGGACCAGTTGTATAGACCATAGATTTTATATGGTCAAACAAAGGAACATCAGTAGCTAGAGAAGCCACATTAGTCGTGTCAGAAAGAGGTGATAGTTTATCCCCAAAGAAAGATCCTCCTACTATCGCGCCTGCAGTAATACACAGATCAGCACCATAAACCTGAGCGATGCCAATCATGACGATACCAATGGTACCAGCAGAGCCCCAAGAAGTCCCAGTAAGTAACGAAAATAGAATACAAACCAAGAAGGTGAATATGTAAATCCAATCTGGATTGACTAAGGAGATCCCATGATAGATGAGCATGGGGATGGTGCCGCTTACTATCCAGCTGCCTATCAGTACACCTATGGAGAAAAGTATCAGAATAACACCTACAGACTCCGCTACTTTATTAGTGATATGTTTTAGTATAGTTTCCCAACCGAAGCCTTGGCTCAAAAGATAAAAACAGCTGAAGGTTAGAGCCATAAGTATTAGGACTTCTAAAGGTAGCATGCCACTTTGGAAAATGACTGGCTGGACAAAAAGGCCATAGATAAGTACTAAGAAGAAAAAGCCTAAAGGTAAAAATGCTGTCCAAAAACCGATTTTCTTTCCCTCTTCCATATAATTGTTTCAGAAAGAAAGATAGGAAAAACTACAACTATTATTACTTTGTCAGGATACACCACGTTGAGGTTTTTATTCATCTAGTGTAGATCAAACCAACAAAGTTACTTATGAGATGCATGCTTTTGTTTCTTTTTATCCTGCTTGGCTATAGTAGTATTGCTCAGATGGATAACTTATACACTGAAGCAAGCAAGGCCTATGACAGCCAAGAATATGAGCAAGCTCTAAGATTCTATAGTACGATATTAGCCCAAGATTCTTCTCAGCTAAAAGCCTATGAAAGAGCTGGTCTTTCAGCTTTTAGAACAGGAGATCTCCCTACATCTAGAAACTTATTTTTAGAACTTGAAAAAAGAGATAGCACCAGTAAATTGGCCCTGACACAATTAGCTAATCTATATGAGCAGGAACAGAATACACCAAAGGCTATCAAATACTATCATAGGCTGATAAAGTTATTTCCTGATAATGCCACCCTTTATAGAAAACTGGCAAAACAGTATCAGGGAGCAGGATTGAAAAGAGATGCAAAGGCACATTACAGCTCTGCCTATAAACTAAACCCCAAGGATCAGTTCACAATAAAAGGCCTAGCAGAACTATATCTCATGGAAAGAGCATATGCATCGGTAGACAGTATCTTGTGGGCAGGACTAGATAGAGACAGTTCTAATATCCACTTCAATCTCCTCATCGCTAATAGTAAGTACAGACAAAAAGCCTATGACAGCACAGTATATTACATGGAGGTCATAAGAGGAAAGTACGATTTCAGACCACACCAAAATAAGATGCTGGGCTATGCCTACCTACAGGTGGACTCTCTGGATAAATCCATCAGATACTTGACTAAGGCGATTAACGATGCTGGCACCAAAGAATATGCCCACTATAATCTTGGTATAGCTTACGAGAAGAAGAATGATATGGAGTTTGCCCTTCACCACTTTAACGAAGCAGTGAAGGCAGGCATCTCAGAAGACATAGATCTGTACCACAGAAATGTAGCACGGCTATACTCAAAAGAAGAAAACCTCAAGAAGGCTATTCCCCACTACAAAGATGCTTATAAGTATGGGCAGGACCCCCTGGTTCTTTTCTATCTAGCCCGTGCTGCCGATGCCTATTATAAAGACAAGAATATCGCCATCAGGTATTACGACAATTTCGTCAAGAGTGAGTACGATCATGAAGAATACATTCAGTATTCTAAAGACAGAAAACGTTATCTGAAAGAGCACATGCACCAGAGCAAATAACTTCCAAGGAGTCAATCATGAGCTAAGGACTCGGGTAGTGGTGGACCAGAATAATAATGTAATTTTGGAGCCCAAGCCATTAACTTTTAGATGATAAAACAGCTCAAGGCTTTTAGACGCTACATACTCGGCAATCTGCGGTATCTTAAGCTGCGCCTTATGTTACAAGACATCAGAGTAGGAAGAGGTTTTTTTTGCCTCAAAAAATTATACATAGCAAGAGGTTTTAGAGTCAGGATAGGAGACAATGTCTATCTGGGTAGAGAAACTCATATAGCCTCTAATCTTATTGTAGGTAGCGATGTGCTGGTCGCCTCTCAAGTTTCCTTTGTGGGCGGAGATCACAGGATAGATGACCTGGGAGATACACCTATAAAACAGTCAGGGCGCTTGCATAACAAAACCACAATTATAGAAGATAATGTCTGGATAGGACATGGCGTCATAGTCATGGCTGGGGTGGTAATAAAATCAGGTGCTGTCGTAGCAGCGGGAGCAGTGGTCACAAAAGATGTAGAGAATGATGAGATAGTAGGAGGTGTGCCAGCAAAATTCATAAGGAAAAGAGTGCTGGGATGAGTAGGTTGACGACAGATAAAAGCAAATTTGATAATTCATGGTTTGACCCTGGTCCGAAGTGGAAGTGGGCGCTCTGGTATTTTACGAGTGCCTTATTTTTTACCAATCCTCTTTTTCCATATAATAAGTTGAAAGTTTTCTTGCTGAGACTCTTTGGGGCCAAGGTGGGTAAGCACTGCATCATAAAGCCAGCAGTGAGAATAAAGTTTCCTTGGAAGCTGAAGTTGGGTGATTACATATGGATAGGCGAAAGTGTCTGGATAGATAATCAGGCAAAAGTAATCTTAGAAGATAATGTGACGGTTTCGCAAGGAGCCCTTTTGCTGACAGGCAACCACAACTACAAGAAGGCCTCGTTTGATTTGATGATAGGCGAGATCACTGTAGAAGAGGGTGCCTGGGTTTGCGCTAAAAGCATAGTAGGGCCGGGAGTTACTATAGGCAGAAATGCTATATTGTCATTGGGAGCAATCACAACATCTGACTTAAAGGCTGATGGTATCTACTCAGGCCAGCCAGCGACTTATATTAAAGAAAGAATCCTAGAGACATAGTGAAAGGACTGGCACATATCTTTGTTTTCTTTTGCTTTTTTCCCTACTTAGATATTATGGGTCTCGGAACTGATACACAACCCAATGCACTCCTAGTAGGATCCCTTATACTATTCGGGCTCAAAGACAAAAAGCTTAATACCCCAATGATTTTGCTATGGTTGTTATTCTTTTTTTCCTTGTTTCTGATTTTCATAAACAACCATTCCTTTTTTATCTATGTAAAAAATACGCTTAACTATTTGTCACCGCCTCTGATCTGTATGTGCACTTATGCAATCCTGACGAAGTTGAATTACAAGATTTCTTTTAAAGCGTTTTTGGCCATTGTACTTATTTATGGAGTAGTGGGCATGGTCCAGTTGTTGATCTATCCAGAATTTATGACCTTTTTATTGAATGGAGATGGGAGAGGCGTCATGCTAGGTGGTAGAGGGGTGATATCTCTGTGTCCTGAGCCTGCTTTCTATGGTAGTATCTGTTTATTTTTTATGATATTTTCTTTTTTAAATTTTAGTAAGAAAGAGAATTACATCTTGATTCCTCTTTTGCTGGCACAGCAGTTTTTACTAGGGATGTCAGCGACAGCAGCGGCTATATTTTTCCTTGCCTTTATTCTATTTACAGCGATACAGATTCTGAAACTCAGGGTCAGGTATATTACCTATACCACCTTGCTGCTACTAATAGTTGTGCCTTATGTCAAGAACACTTTAGCTAAGCTGGAAGAGACGCGGATAGGAAAAATTGCCAATGACTTTATAGAAGATCCCCTGATGATTACCCACCTTGACCTTAGTGTTGGTGTCAGATATGTAGGTGCGGTGGCACCCTTTCTTTCCTTACAACACGAGCATTTTCTGCCGATGGGGATAGGCAACTATAAGAGCTTCTTGAAAAAGCTATATAGAGAAGGCCATCACAGAAGCTTTCTGAATGCAGATATTGCTAACGAGGAAGAGAGACTAGGGGGAAGCTTGAATGTGGTTTTGTTTCAGCTAGGATTTTTAGGGCTGCTATTTCCTATCGCTATTGTTCTAGCCTTCAGACGGCTCATGCATAGGGACGCTATACTTTTTTCTGTCTTACTTTTCTTTTGCCTTCTGTTCACGCAGTTGCAGCTGATGCACAGCATGATTGGTTTTTTGATCGGCTTCGCAATCTATAAGAGTAATGAGAAAAAACTAGAGCAGGCCGTATAGCCCTATAATTATTTAAAGGTCACAGTACCTATTCTTATATTTCTACTGGTATTTCTTGTCGGTTCTACTAGCGTTATAAAAAAAGTATTCTCATTCAATTTTCTTGAGCGGGTGGGAGAAATGAGAAAGGCATTCTCATCTGTTGAGAACAAGGGATTGAGTTCTGTTTCTGAACTTGTACCGGAGCGAACGACGGCACTGACCATCCTATTTACTCTATCTGCTATTTTGGGTCTTTTTCTTGTTTCAAAGTTGTCACGGTGCTCGTTATAGAAGACGAAAAGTTCCTCATTGTAGTCCATGACACTGTGAGACATAAACAAATCGGACTGTCGCATTCTTTTGACGCTGGGATTGATAAAGTTTCTGCCTCTGAATAGTATAGTGGTCTGTCTCTTTGGAATAACATTCAGCTTTGTTATTTCACCACCTGAAGAAATCTGGGTAAGTAGTATAGCATTACTATTATACTCTGTGGAGACGTCATTGGCGGCATAGGTCAGGCCACCCATATTATTATTTATGGTCCTAATATAGTTTTCCTCTGCCACAAGCGTAACGATACCGTCTTCTGAGAGGATAATATTACACAACTCATAATCATCATCTAAGCCTTCTTTATCGGATTTGAATTTTACATCTATGTCTTTTTTATGTAGAGAGATGAGATCTTGATTAGAAAATTTGCTTTGTACAGTGCTTAGTTTATTGAGTTGTTTGTCGAACTCAGAAACAAAAACACCGTTGATGTTTCCTTCATTAGTGGCAGATGTCATCCCTGCACAATATAAGTGCTGTGTTAGCGGATTTATTTCTAATGCGGCCTGATGAATAAATGAACCCTTGAGGCCTAGCTCTATCCTTTTTGGTGTTTTTTCAGCTGCTGATATTTTCAGAATGTTCATAGTATAACCAGCTTGCTTTTTGTTGTTTCTGGTTTTTATAGTGCTCTTACCTTTATCGTTTCTGAAATACTTGGATAACATGACCAGTTCACCGCTATTGCTGACATGAAAATCAGATATTTCATATTGTTTCTGATTACCCTTAAGGGCAGTGAATTTATCCCAGCTTATTTTAGATTGATTATTTATGATCGCAGCATATACTTCTGTTTCTTTCTTTTTGCTATTGGAGTCAAAGAGAGCGGTAAAAGCTACGTGAGAAGAATCTGGGGAAAGGCAGATTTCTGTTACTGGAATGTCTTTCGCATTCGATATAGATGTGCTGAAGAGTAGCTGCTTTTTACCTTCTTTCCCATCTATTCCTATAGGAATCATACTATAGGCATATTTATAAGCTTTAGTCTTTTCCATCACTACCCAGATCAGCTGAGAGCCCATGGAAATCAGTTCTAGACTGATCATGCCTTCTGAGCCATATTCGTAGCTGAAATCTAGTTGTAACGCTTTATTATACCGTTCTAAGATCAGTTTTCTGCCTGGATGGTGCAGAAGGCCCTTACCTGATCTCTCATAGATATGGGTGATATAGCCCAGGCTATCTGCATGTATAACCCCCTGATATTCATCATGTTTACGTAAATGAATATCTTCGCTGAGGTTAAATTCTAGCTCCTGCGCTATGGCACTCTTGAAGAAAATGAGCATTAGGAATAAATTGACAACTTTCATATAACAATTAATTATAATATATGCACGAATTTGTATTATTACCCTTACATTTGTTTTTTTAATAATGTTTAATAAATACAATTTTAATTAGTATGAAAAACTTAGTAGCAAATTCTTTGAAATTATTTACTCTAGTAGGATGCGTTTTTGTTATGTTTTCTTGTGGTGGTGACAACTGTCAGACATGTACAATGGAAGGACAACCAGATAAAGAAGTATGTGAAGGAGATGGTATCGGTAGCGGAGTTGCTTTCGATCTTGAAATCACTACTAATGAAGCTGCAGGTTATACTTGCGAGTAATCTAAGAACAATATTATAAAAGGTGCTGTTGGAAACAACAGCACTTTTTTTATGCCCATAGTAAAATGCTCTTCAGTTACGAGCTGTTTTTAGACTCAAAAATTCGAGCAAACATGAATTGAATTTGTTTGCTTGTTCCCATTGTAGAAAATGTCCACAGTCTTCATAGATTTTGAGTTCACCCTTCTTCAACTGTCCTTCCGCTGCTCTAGCAATATCATAGATGTTCTTATCCGGGTGCACAATGTGATGTGGTATAAGTTTATCCTCTTTTCCATATAGAATCAGAACCCGCTGCTCTAGTGCCCCTAATAGTTCTAAAACATTATTACTCACTATAGATCTAGTGCTCTCCGCTACCACCTCACAAAAAGAAAGATAAGCCTCAGCTTCCTTCATTAACGACTGTCGCTCCTCTATCATAAAAAAGGCATCCTCTGGCATCTTATAAAAATTGAGATGATAATTTCTTTCTATCATCTTAGCAGAGTAAGTCGCTAAAAGATCTGCAGTGAAAAACTTTGTGATCATTTCTATTTCGCTCTCCGTAAAGACTTCTATTCCTGCAGGAGCACATAGTATCAGACTAGTTATTAGCTCAGGTGCTGTATGCGCGACTGCGATGCTAATCTGTCCGCCCATAGAATGCCCCACTAGGCTCACCCCCTCTAATTTCTTACTCTTAATAAATTCTATGACGATCTCACAAGCCTGCTCTATGGTAAATGCCTCAGGCAGCCTATCTGATTGTCCATAACCTGGAAAATCTAGAGCAATACAGCGGCAATGATTTTTGAGAGATAGTATATTCTTATACCAGGCTTTCAGATTACTACCCATACCATGTAAAAACAATAACGTCTTTTCCCCTTCACCTACTTCCAGATAAGCTAGACGGCCAGCATTGTGAGTCGAGTAATACTTAACGTCTTCGTACAAGACACTTATTGGTTTCATAGTTTATTTACTCTCTTATTTTTTGCTTCTATACGCTGAAATAAAAAAAGTCCAAGCACCCGAGCGCATGGACTTTCATTGTTGTTTTATTATGTTCTTAGTCTTGTCCGCCAAAGACCTGACCGAGATAGTATCTATTCAGTGCAGCGATGTTGTCAGTAGAAATTTCCTTTGGACAATCTACTTCACAAGCGCCTACATTAGAGCATTTTCCAAAGCCCTCCTTGTCCATCACTCTTACCATATTCTTGACTCGTCGGCCATGCTCTACTTGACCTTGTGGCATTTTTCCGAGGTGATTGATCTTAGCAGAAGTAAATAGCATTGCAGAGCCATTAGGGCAGGCTGCCACACAAGCACCACAGCCGATGCAAGTTGCTGCATCAAAAGCTTCTGAGGCCAAGTCTTTTTCTATAGGAATAGCATTTCCATCTGGCGCTTGACCAGTATTGACAGAGATATATCCACCAGCTTGTATTATCGCATCAAAAGAAGAACGATCTACAGCGAGGTCCTTAATCACCGGAAAGGCATTAGCTCTGAATGGCTCTATAGTTATAGTATCTCCAGTTTTGAAAGCTCTCATATGCAGCTGGCAAGTCGTTGTGCCGGCTTGGCTGCCATGCGGGCGGCCATTGATGACCATGCTACAAGCACCACAGATACCCTCTCTGCAGTCATGCTCAAAAGCGACTGGATCTTCTTTCTTTTCTATCAGCTCTTGATTGAGTACATCCAGCATTTCGAGGAAGGACATGTGCTCATCTGCTTCCACCTGATAGTTTTCGAAGTGTCCTTGCGCAGTATTGTTTTTTTGTCTCCAGACTTTTAATGTCAGCTTCATATTTTCTATTTAGAATACAGAGATTTCTTTGCTAATATTTATTTATAACTACGTGTTTTTAGTTCCACGTTTTCGAAGGTCAGTTCTTCTTTGTGCAAGACGGGATTATTATCATCCCATTCCCATGCGGATACATAGGTATACTCAGCATCGTTCCTTTTGGCTTCCCCATTTTCAGTAGACTCTTCTCTGAAGTGTCCACCACAAGACTCTCCTCTATCAAGAGCATCTACAGCAAATAGTTCACCTAGTTCTAAAAAGTCTGCAACTCTCGCTGCCTTTTCTAGTTCAGGATTGAACTCATCAGCAGAGCCAGGAATATAGACATCCTCATAGAACTCTTTTCTGAGTGCTCTTATCAGCTCTCTTCCTTTTTTCAGCCCTTCTGCATTACGCGACATACCGCAGTAATCCCACATGATCTTACCCAGTCTTCTATGGAAACTTTCTACTGACTGATTACCGCCGATAGCTAACAACTGGTCAAGTCTATTCTTGACACGTTGTTCTGCGTCATGGAACTCTGGTGAGTCATTACTTATCTTAGGTGTACGGATTTCGTTAGCTAAGAAAGTTCCTATCGTATAAGGGATAACAAAGTAGCCATCTGCGAGACCTTGCATCAGTGCAGAAGCACCGAGTCTATTTGCTCCATGATCAGAGAAGTTCGCTTCTCCCAGCGCAAAGAGACCTGGTACATTAGTCTGTAAATTATAATCTACCCACAGACCGCCCATAGTGTAGTGTACGGCAGGGTATATTTTCATTGCCGTCTTGTAGGGGTTTTCTCCGGTGATTTTTTCATACATCTGAAATAGATTGCCATACTTAGACTTGACGACGGCCTCTCCTAGTTCTCTTATTTTTTCAGAACTAGGGTTGTGTATACCTGCTGCAAAGGCTTCTGACTTACCATACCGTTCTATAGCTGCAGCAAAATCAAGATAGACACCTAGACCAGTTTTCACGACCCCTTTACCTTCATCGGAGGCCACCTTAGCTGCTCTGGAAGCGACATCTCTAGGCACCAAGTTTCCGAAGGCAGGATATCTTCTTTCTAAGTAGTAGTCTCTATCTTCTTCTGGGAGGTCCTCCGCTCTCTTTTCACCTCTCTGTATAGCCTGGGCATCTTCTACCGTCTTAGGGACCCATACACGTCCATCGTTTCTGAGAGACTCTGACATAAGAGTCAGTTTAGACTGATATTCTCCTGAGACAGGAATGCATGTCGGGTGGATCTGTGTATAGCATGGGTTAGCAAATAGAGCGCCTTCTTTTACAGATCTCCATGCGGCACTTACATTAGAGCCCATGGCATTAGTTGAGAGATAGAATACATTTCCGTATCCACCTGTAGCCAATACCACAGAGTGAGCGGCATGTCTATCTAGTTTTCCGGTAAGTAAGTTTCTCGTGATGATGCCTCTTGCTTTACCATCTACTTTGACGAGGTCTAGCATCTCGTGACGATTGTACATCTTCACCTGACCTTTAGCAATCTGACGTGAGAGTGCCGAGTAAGCACCTAATAATAATTGCTGGCCTGTCTGACCTCTAGCATAGAAGGTCCTAGACACCTGCACACCACCGAAAGATCTGTTAGCCAATAGGCCACCATACTCTCTTGCAAAGGGGACACCTTGTGCCACAGCCTGATCTATAATTTCTGTACTACATTCCGCAAGACGATACACATTGGCTTCTCTGGATCTGTAGTCACCACCTTTGATAGTATCATAGAATAATCTGTAGATACTGTCACCGTCGTTTTGGTAATTCTTGGCAGCATTGATACCACCTTGCGCGGCGATACTATGCGCTCTTCTAGGACTATCGTGGAAGGTGAAACATTTGACATTGTAGCCGAGCTCACCCAGTGTCGCAGCAGCAGCGGCACCAGCCAGCCCTGTTCCGACCACTATAACATCTAGTCTTCGCTTATTGTTAGGGGCAACGAGATTCATAGAACCTCTATATTTTTTCCACTTTTCTGCTAACTCTCCTTCTGGTACGTTGGCTTCTAGTTTCATAAGTTTTATTTTTTATAGTGAGGCTTGATTAAGCCTGTTTAACAATGTTGGATTTGGAATTAATAATTAGCTGCTTCTTTTATGAGTACCCATAGCGGAATCAAAGCATAAAGAGCAGGGATGGCAACGGAGAATCCTATGCCCATAAGTTTAATCAGAGGCGTATATTTTTTGTGTCTCAATCCTAAAGTAGTAAAGGCACTTTGAAAACCATGTAATAAATGCAGTGATAGTGCAACTAAACCTATCAGATAAATAATCACTATCCAGACCTGTGAGAAGGAGGTGTATACTGCAGTGTATAGGTCCTTCATAACGACACCATCATAAGTCACCATTGGCATCTGATCTGTAAACTTCATCTTATACCAAAAGTCACCCATGTGTACACATAGGAAGAATAAAATCAAGAGTCCGAGTAAGCCCATGTTCTTAGACATCCAAGAACCGTTTTCATAGGTACTCACCGCATACTTTGATCCTTTAGCTTTTTTGTTTCCGAGGACAATTAGTATACCTTGGACTGTATGTAAAAGAATACCAGTATATAGTCCTATAGCCAAAAATTTGACGATAGGATTAGTGGTCATAAACTTAGCGTAGATGTTAAACTTAACACCGCCATCAGGAATCAACAATTGTAGATTACCAAGTAAATGAACGACAAGAAAGGAAATAAGGAATAGCCCAGTAAGACTCATGACGAGTTTCTTACCGATACTAGAAGTTAGAAAATCTATTAACCAACGCATTGAGGATTGTTTTGCTTTGTCCAAAAATACGGATTGGAACAAAAGGATAGGGTAATATTCTTATTTAGATTTAATCTAGATTTTATTGCAGCCAACTCCAAATAAGCCTAAACGTCTCTTTTACAGCATGTTAAGAAAAGATTCCCACTGCAAGTTCTGCCCAAATCAGAACAAATACGACAATAGGCAAAAGCAGCCACAGCTTGTTTAGCTGGGTATTATAGGAGATAAGGTCTAAAAAGAAGCCCAGTAGAAAAAGCAATAAACCGGCTAGGATAAAATCACCTAGGGACCATCGTATTTCAGACGTAAATTGCTGAGCAACAAAAGGAATGACTAAAAGGCAACAGAGCCCTATAATTACATAGGTAAATCTGGAGTGGGGATAACTAAGTCGATGTCTTGACATAGCGGACATGCCGATTCTTGACCAGATACATAGAAAAGGAATGCGTATTATCCTGGTCTAGGAAATTAAGAAAGGATAGATACAAGGGTCTGTGTAACTTTTCTTTGAGTGCCTCAAGGGCAACATATAACTCTTCTAGGTCGAAATTTATAAGCTGTCTTTTGACAAAATAAATAGTAGGCGTTACATATTCTCCTTGCAGCAATTGGGCCTCGAACTGTTTAAACAAAGATTTTTGATCCTTATACAATAGGGTGATGGCCTTAGAAAGATCTCTCACAGACAGATCGATTAGCTTTTCATTATTTAGTGTATGGTTTCTTATTTCCATTAAGAGTGATATTGGAATCTAAAATTATAAATGAGCGACTTTATTTACATCCTTAGAAGACGAAAATTCGCATCTAAATGATTAATAGAATATCTTTGTAGCAAATATGAATAAAAAATTACCTCTTCACATAGAGGCTCTACTTGAACATTTCCCGATTATCCAGCCCCCCATAACCCTCTCAGAAGAAATTGCTTACAAGTTTAGTGCTCAAAATAAGCCCCTACCGCAGGAGCTAATTGCTGAAACCCTCGCCAACTGGACTCAGTTAGATGAGTATTCTGAACTGATTCCTTGTTGTCAACTAGAGTTAGAGGAAGAGTTTTATGCCATCATATACTGGAAAGGCTCACTGCTTAGTTACGAGTACATCTTAGCGACAATGGATAGGGATGGAATTCTTATTTCTAGAAAAGTAATCGCAGGAACCCTCAGCAATGGGCAGACAGTAAAATCTTCTGTAGCGACCATAGATGAAGACAACTGCGTCTATACCATGGTAGGAGAAATAAAAGCTGATGCTAAAAACTATAGTCCTACTAATAGCACAGCGTACAAATTTGAAATATTACCAGATGGTAATATCCACGCTTCGAAAGAAGACACAACCTTTTAAATAATTATGTCAAAAGACAGAAGAAAGAAAAAAGTGAAGAATGAGAACCTGAGAGCGATTGTTCTCAAGTGCTTTTTAAAGAACCCCAAGAAAAGATTAAACGCAGGCACCCTTATAAAGAAAATGAAACTGAAAGGTAACCGTGATAGCGTACATGCCACCATGCTGTCGCTAATGAATGAGGATGTGCTGAAACGCGTCAGTGATAATAAATTTGTCCTTAACAGAAAACATAAAGTCTCTAAGTCTGGCACAAAGACTGCAGCTAAATCTCCAGGCAAAGGCAAGCTCAGCTATACAGGAATAGTAGAAACCATAAAAAGTGGTGCAGCATATATTATCATAGATAGTATGGAGGATGATGTCTACGTTGCAAGTAGAAATCTGAATGGTGCTTTCAATGGTGACGAAGTAGAAGTCAGCGTGGTCTTTAATAAAGGCCGTAAGCCTGAGGGTAAAATCAAAAAGATCCTTAAGCGTAATACGCCTCAGCTGATGGGAGTGATAACAGAGGAAAAAAAGAAATACTGCTTTGTAACACCTGCCTCAAGAAAAATCCGAGCTGTTGTAAAGGTGGCGAAAGAAGACCTTAATGGCGCAAAGAAAGGAAATAAAGTTCTTATAGATATTATCCACTATCCAGAAGCGCCAGAACAGCCGTTATGGGGAAGGGTCAAAAAAGTGTTTAAAGGGATAGATGATCATAACTTTACTATGGAGAGTATCCTAGTAGAAAATGGTTTCAACTCTGAACACAAGCCTAAGTGTATGAAAGAGGCTGCTGCCTTTCCAGAAGAGATCAGCGCAGATGAAATTGCTAAGCGACGAGACTTCAGAGACATTCTGACTTTCACAATAGATCCAGATACCGCACAGGATTTTGATGATGCCATCTCCTATGAAGTACTAGAGAATGGTAATATAGAAGTCGGTGTACACATTGCTGATGTCACCCATTTTCTCCAGCCAGATACTGCGTTAGATAAAGAGGCGTTTGAGAGATCTACTTCTGTGTATCTAGTGGATAGATGTATTCCGATGTTACCAGAAAGATTATCCAATAATCTCTGCAGTCTCAAGCCTGATGTAGATAGACTAGTGTTCTCTGCGGTCTTCACTTTTGATCAGAAGTACAAGTTGAAATCAGAATGGTTTGGCAAAGGCATTATACATTCCGATAGAAGATTCACCTATGATGAAGGGCAAGAATCACTAGATGATAAAAAAGGACTCTTCCACGAAGAGCTTACAGTCATCAATAAAATCGCTTACAAACTCAGAAAGAAAAAATTCAAAGAAGGTGCCATCAACTTTGATTCTGAGGAAGTGAAATTTAAGCTGGACAAAAAGAATAAGCCTGTCGGTGTTTTTGTAAAAAAACGAAAAGATGTTCACTTACTCATAGAAGACTTCATGCTATTGGCGAATAAACGGGTGGCAAGATATATTGCACTAAAGGAAGAAACACAGATTCCTTTTGTATACAGAATACACGATCTGCCAGACATGGATAGGGTGGCTAACTTAGCAGTATTCATGAAAGAGTTTGGTATCGATATGAATTTCTCTTCACCAGAGCAGGTGTCAGCCTCGTTCAATGAGCTGGCAGAAAAAGCAAAAACCAATGACACCTATAAGCTCATGATGGGATTGGCCATAAGAACAATGTCTAAGGCGGTGTACTCTACAGATAATATTGGGCACTATGGTTTACGTTTTGAGCATTACTCACACTTCACGTCGCCGATTAGGAGATACTCAGATGTGCTGACACATAGGATTCTAGAAAAGAACCTCAGCAAAAAAACGCATCGAGTAGACAAGCTCAAGCTAGAAGCCAAGTGTCTGCATATTTCTAAGCAAGAGCGGAAAGCTATGGAAGCAGAGAGAGACTCTATTAAGTATAAGCAGGTAGAATATATTTCGGACCACGTGGGAGAGGAGTTTGATGGGATCATAGCAGGTATGATAGAGCGCGGTGTCTTTGTAGAATTGTCGGCAAGTAAGGCTGAAGGGATGATTCCTTTTGATAATTTTATTGAGAAGTATTCTGTTGTGGATGGCAGATACAAGGCGGTTTCCAGAGATGGCAAGAAAACGATAAAGATGGGCGACAAGATACGCGTGAAGGTTCTATCTACAGATCTTGCAAATAGGCAAATAGAGTTGGAGGTGGTGTATGAGTAGGGGATGATATTATTATCTTTGGTTATGAATCCAAAGGAAATAGTATTCTTAACTGTCACCATCCTCACCTTGGTTATCTTTTGTTATTGGATGTATCGTTCTTATTATAAGACTCATGATTCCTTCCACGAGATGACGGATAAGGAAATATTTGAGTTTATAGGAAAGCAACCAGATGGACTAGTCAGTGTAGAGCTCCTCACTAATAACTCAGTCCTTACAAAGTCAGCAGCAAGAACAAGATTAAGTAGCCTCGCCATGAAAGGCTTGCTAGCCACTAACCACACTAAATCCTTCAAGACTTATTACTCCCTAAAAGAAAGAATAAAGGGAGCGCCTTACCCCTCGCTTTCCAGCCATCCTTTTCTTTCTCTAGGTCATCTCATGATTCTTTTTAAACATTTTGATTACAAGCTGTCCGTACAACACATCTGTCTGGTGACCAATCTCCCTGTCACTGTCATCATGAAAGAGATGAAGTATTTTGAAAAGGAAAAAGTCGTGGAAGGGATTTCTCAGAATATAGGGCAGGATGATGGAATGGGGAGTGCTCCCACCAGATCCTTCTACATCTTAAAAGAACCATACAGAAACAACCCTGATGCCTATCTAGAAAAGGAAGAGAAATTTAATCTAGACTTAGAGAAGATGTATCAGGAAATAGAGACCAAGCGCAAGGCGTAGTTTTATTGCGTTTTGCATTTTGAACTTAACTCATTAGCTTGCAAGTACAAACTAAACTTGTATGCTACCCTTAGCTATCTCTCCTATCTTCACTAATGATGCCATCACACTAGGTATCCTTATTACTGTTCTCGCGCTCATCTTTCATACAGAACACCTCAAGACACCATTCTGGTCTAAGTTCTACAAATTTGTACCCGGACTGTTATTGGCCTATTTTATTCCTGCTTTGCTCAATTGGCCATTGGGAATTATCTCCCCGCATTGGTATACAGATGGGTTGACGGAGGTGCTGAGTAAGTATAGTTTGACCTTACCTTCAGGTCTGAGTTATGATGGCATCACAGATTTTTTAAGCACTAATAATGTTCCTGCAGCTGAGTACAAAGCAGTACAGGGTCATTCCAATTTATACTATGTTGCTTCTAGGTTTCTTCTTCCTGCCAGTCTCATCTTCTTTTGTTTGGGGATAGATTTTGCTGGTATAAAAAGGCTAGGCCCTAAAGCTATCATTATGTTCCTTACGGCGACGCTGGGAATCATCATCGGTGGACCTATAGCGCTACTTGTGATTTCTTATCTAGCACCTAATGTTGTGGGGGGCAACCCCGAAGAAGTTTGGAGAGGACTCTCCACGGTAGCAGGTAGTTGGATAGGTGGCGGTGCCAATCAGACGGCCATGAAAGAAATCTACGAAGTAAAGGACAATCTCTTCGGGACGATGATAGTCGTGGATGTGGTCGTAGCAAATATCTGGATGGGCTTCTTACTATATGGTGCGAATATCTCAGACAAAGTGGATGGCTGGCTAAAGGCAGACAACTCTGCCATCGAAGATCTTAAGACCCGAGTAGCGACTTATAGAGCGAGCATCGCAGAAATGCCGACGACCAGAACTTTGTTTATGTTGATGGCCTTAGGCTTTGGAGGTGTGGCGTTGTCTCACTGGGGTGCGGATGTGCTCACTCCGTTTATGAAAGGATTCAAAGAGACTCTGAATAGTCTGAAATTGGATTCTCTTATGTCGCATTTCTTTTGGCTAATAGTTATATCTACCACTTTCGGAATGCTGTTGTCACTTACTAAATTCAGAAAATTAGAAGGCGTAGGGGCTTCGCGCTGGGGCTCTATTTTTATCTATATCCTAGTAGCTACCATTGGCATGAAGATGAACCTGGGAGAAGTATTTAAAAACTTGGGACTCTTTGCTATTGGTATAGTGTGGATGCTGGTGCACGTTACCTTACTTTTAGTAGTAGCTAAGGCGATAAAAGCGCCCTTCTTTTTTGTAGCGGTAGGTAGCCAAGCCAATGTGGGTGGTGCAGCTTCTGCGCCCGTTGTAGCGTCTGCCTTTAGTACTTCGCTAGCACCAGTAGGGGTTCTGATGGCCGTTCTCGGCTATGCGCTGGGTACTTATGGAGCGATTATCTGTGCGACGCTGATGCAAGTGGTGAGTGGAGGCTGATGCATTACCATGGAAAAATAATTGATAACCAATAACTAATAAAATGACAAACAATACCAAAATTCCAATCTGGTTCTGGATAATAGCATTGGTCGCTGTGCTCTGGAACTTAATGGGCCTATCTGCTTTTTATTCTGACATGACTATAACACCTGAGCGCTTAGCAGCGATGACTGAGGGACAAAGAGGCCTCTATGAAACACAACCGCTATGGGCTAAAATTGCTTTTGGTGGGGCAGTGATTCTAGGATTTTTAGGTAGCCTGGGTTTACTACTTAGGAAGCCTTGGACGAAAACAGTGCTGACACTTTCATTAGCTTTTGTTTTAGCACAGATGGCGCATAGTTTTATGACAGATGCATATGCGATAATGGGTAGTGGCTCTCTAGTAATGGGTATTGTGGTCTTGGTCTTTGCTTTATTTCTGGTGTGGTTTGCAGGCTTTGCGAGAGCGAAAGGCCTTATGCCATAGCTATTTCACTAACTATATATCCATGACTGACAAGGAGACTTTCTTTGGTATAGTCATTATATTCTGAATGCACATTTATTTGAGCTAGGGCCTCTGGGTTGCCCGGTCTGGTTTCTTCTTTAGTAATGGGAATACCTAGGTCAGCATACATTTTTTTGTAATCCACAAAACGCAGTCTGTTTTGTGGTTGGATGTCATTGTCTATGCGCTGCCATGCTGCCTTAGAGTACTTCAGAAAATTATAGATGTTGATACTAGAATCAAAATGGGCGAAGTGATCTGACATATCTATGAAGTGACTCATGGTCCCGCCAGGCTTTATAAGCGCACGGAATTTTTCAAGGATCTTCTTCAGCACAGGCGCATGCACATGCTCGAAAGTATTGTTGGAACAGATGAGTTCGAAAGAATGATTTTCCATCGTTGTCTCGAACAAATTTTCTACCCGCGCTTCCAGACAGATTTTCTTATTGATATCCTCATAGCTGAGCTTCTCTTCATCGGAGATAATTTCTGTAAGTACAGACCACCTGCCCTCGTCTAGATCAGGTAGGAATTTCTGCAGCTTCCCATCAGACCGCCAGGCCATAAATTTCTTTATGGCCGTCAGTTGCCCTTGCTTAGTCAGCCAACCACTAAGATCTACAGAGACGATATCGTTATATCCAGATAGGTACAGAGCAATAGGGACTATAGGATACCAGCCCGTACCTAATTCGAGAACCCGACAATCTTTTTTATCAAAATTTTTGTTTTCTGCAAAAAACCGAAGGTGATCACTAGCATGCTGTATCTTATATCCAAAGTGCTCATCTGTAAGTAGCACACCTTTGGTCACATTTTTCTGAAACCAATAGTTAATCCGTTCTCTAGCAGGTAGGAAAGAAATCCCTTTTTGTACTGCCGCCTTAAGCATCCATTTTTTCACAGAATAATGATAAGAAGAATTAGCGACCTACAAGATTAGTTTTTACAAATCTCTCTATGAAATCTACTTTGTAAGAAGGACCAAGGGGTAATTCGTGGTCCGCAGTGAAGATAGTATCTGTCCCTATGCTGATAATATTTTTCACTTGGATGATGTAGGACTTAGATGTTCTAGCAAAGAGATTGGTTGGTAATTGTGCGAGGATAGTTTTGACATTCATAGAAGTCATGTACTTTTTGTTATCCTTGGCATGTATGACAACATAATCTTTCATCCCCTTAATGTAGAGCACATCTTCATAGAATACTTTTTTGAATTGTCTATCTGACTTGATATACATGAATGTTTTTTCATATGCATCTATTTCTGCCGTATCTGCGGCACTAAGCAGGAGATAATCTTTTACTTTGTTAACGGCCGAGAAAAACCTTTCAAACTTTATAGGCTTTACCAGATAGTCTATGACATCTAGTTCGTAAGATTCTAGTGCATATTGCGGGTAGGCGGTACACAGGATTATATGAGGTCGCTTTTTCAAAGATCTTATAAAGTCTAGTCCATTGAGGCCAGGCATTTCTATATCTAGAAACATGAGGTCTGTCTCTTCACTAGACAAGAAAGTGGAGGCTTCTATTGCGTTAGAGAAGGACCCTTTATGATTAAGGTATGGGACTTGATCACAATTTATACTCATGCCATCTCTGGCCAGAGGCTCGTCGTCGACTATGATGTAGTTTATCATCTAATATTGATTTCTAATTTGACTAGATATTTTTGCTCATCTTCTTGCAGTTCTAGTTTGTGTTTGTCAGGATATGCTAGCTCTAGTCTTCTGGTCGCATTAGCTAAGCCGATACCGCCGACGTCTCTTTGGTGGAGAGCACCTTTATTGTTTTCTATTTCGACCTTGAGTAAATCACCTTCCAGGTTTATAGACATTCCAATATAATCACTGCCAGTGCCAGAGTTACTGTACTTAAAGGCATTCTCTATAAATGGCAGGAGGATCAAGGGACGTATCGCAACGGTATTCGTTTCGCCTTGTACATTGAAGTCGACCTTGAGATGCTGTCGTCTTATTGCTTCTAGTTTTAAGTAGTTTTGGAGGTAGGCGATTTCGTTTTTGAGCTGAACAGTGTCTGCGTCACAGTCGTATAACTGGTATCTAAGCAAGTCAGATAGTTGCATGATGGTATCTGGGAGAAATTCATTTTTAGTCTTGGCCATCACATAGATATTGTTCAGCGTATTGAACAGGAAGTGTGGATTGACTTGGGTTCTGAGATAGGCCAGCTCTGTTTTTAATTTGTCTTCTTTCAGCTCCGTTATTCGATTATTGGAAATATAAGATTCCTGTATCAACTTCATAGCAACTGCCATAAAGAGTAAGGCGGCATTGTCCACAACTGACGAAACACCATAAGTTAATAAGTAAACTTCCTCTACATCTCCATAGAAGAGGAAAAAATTGAAAACGACAATCAGAAGAATAGTCAGAAAGGTAAAGCAAACATAACTTATAACCTTACCCCTTAGAAAAAGACGTGGTAGTAGATAGTATATATTAAAGTAAACCATAGCCATGTCCCCTAAGACTTCTAAGGCAATAATCCAGAGTGGCACCTCCAAGGGTTCAGTCAAGCCGACAAGACTTAGTAGCTCATCTGCGTAGATGAAAACCCAGAAAGCAAAATGCTTCCATATCCTATACTTCTTATTAAAAAAAATGTCGTTGACCCATCGAGGGATTTCCATGCGATTTCTATTGCTTAGGCAAAACTATCTATTTCGGGTAGTTAAGTCCATTTGCAAAGTATAATAAAATCCTGCCTAAGTATAAAATAGCCCTAGTGGATGTATAAAGTCGCCGATTTCATAGGAAGAGTCACATTAGATTTGAAGTAGTCAATCACCCTATTTAATCATTCATTCACTAAAAACACGGACGCATGAAAAATTTAATTTTTTTAGCAATGGCAGCTTGTCTCCTCTTATTCTCTGCTTGTTCTGACGAATCAGCGCTAATCGACGAGACAGCACTTACAGAACAATCGCAGGATCAGCAACACGTGCATGATTCTAGAACTTGTGGACACGATCACCACATGGACAAGTTACTCTCAGACCCTGAGTACAAGGCCAATTATGAAAAGAGAATAGCAAAATACAATAGCTATGTCAGTACTCTAGTAGAGAGTAGAGCAACTTGTAGTTCTCCAGTTACCATCCCTGTTGCCGTTCACTTTCAGGGAGCAACAGGTAACATGTCTTGCCTTATCACTGCTGCTCAAGAAGCAATAGCAGTGCTTAATGCAGATTACCAGGGCACAAATTCTGATATCACTAACTGGACAGGCAATGCAGCTGGTTCTTTTCCTGGCGTTTCTCATGGAGAAGCTTGCCTAGAATTTGTACTAGCTGATCAGAACCATCCTTCTGGACATGGACTTACTAATGGAGACCCTGCTGTTACAAGAAACACGACTTCAGGTGACTCCAATAGTGACTGGTCTGGCTATCTTAATATCTATGTCAATGATGGCGATGGAGCACTCGGATACTCGCCTCTAGGAGGTGCAGGCAATGGTGACGGTGTCGTGATCAATAGAGATTACTTTGGTGTATCAGGCAATTGTGGTAATGTAAAAACAACCCCACCTTATGACTTAGGAAGAACGCTTACGCATGAGGTAGGACACTATCTTTTACTAGATCACATCTGGGGGAATGGCTGTGCTCAAGATGATGGTGTCGCTGATACACCTAACCAGGCATCTGACTACAGTGGCTGTCCTAACCTAGGTGCGAGTAGCTGTGGATCTACAGATATGCATATGAATTATATGGATTACAGTAACGATGCTTGTATGTACATGTTCTCAGCAGGACAAGCGACGGTATCTGAAAACTATGTAGCGTCTAATCTGACGATTTTGACTAGTAATGCCTCTAATGTTATCTCAGGAAACTCTGGCGGCTCAGGCGGTGGATCAGGTGGCGGTACTGGTGGCGGTAGCACAACTTGTGCAACTCCGAGCTTTGCAACTGCACAAGTACTGGGTAATACCAGCGCTAAGATCACTTGGGAAGGAAGTACAGCAGCTACACAATATCAGTT
>CALLAE010000094.1 GCA_938002665.1 uncultured Saprospiraceae bacterium
CCATCAACTAGTTCATCAGTGGAGATAATGTGATTATTATTGTTTCCATTGAGCTTCGCTTCTTTTACCATAGTACCAGAAAGATTATAGAAACGATAAGATTTAATATCCGACCTGCCTTCATAGTTTAGAAATAATACCCCCTGAACAGGGTTAGGGTATAATTGTAAACTATAGTTTGCAAGTTCTGCTGTCCCTGTAAAGCAGTCTGCTTCTGAAACTGGCAATACTTCTAGTATTAAAGTTCTCATGGAATCGCAACCTAAGTCAGTAATATAGTTGTCTACATATTCACCACTTTCTATATAGCCTTCGTAATCTTCTCCTTCGCAGATGGTGGTGCTGATTACTGAGTTGGTATGCTTGCATTTATAATAAGTTTCTACTGTATTTGTGATTATAGGCTCGTTAAAATCAAAAAATATTGCAGCCGTATTGTTAACGATGGCTCCAGGTTCAGGTCTTTGGTCCCTGAGATCTACTTTGAATTTAATGAAGCCATGTGATCCTTTTTCATTTGTTGTGCTGTCCACTAGTAGAATGTCATTAAAGGTGACGACAAGATTTCTGTCTCTTTCTATGAACCATTCGTAGTCGTGAGAAGCGGAAACAGGAATTACAGAACTCAGGTCAAGATCTGTACTTAGTACATCTTCTATTCTAACAGTAAAGGCGGTATCCGTACCTGTATTTTGAAAACGGATGAGATATTCTAGTTCGTCATTTTCTCCTAGTACATCCTTATCTGCTAAGCCATTTATATAGCTGCTTTTATCGTTTGGATCATAGGAGCCGATGTTCATTCTGCATTCAAAAACTTGCAAAGTGTCAGATAAAAAGCTGCAAGCATTAGCGTAGTCCAACTTCGCTGTTAAGTAATGTTCTTGTCCAAGATCGGCATCACAGGATAACGTAAAGTTTATTTTTTTCTGTATAATTTCATTAGGAGCAATAGCATCTACGAGATATGTGTACACAGAGTCTTGGACAGAAAGTAGTTCCATGTCTGATTCTATTTCTTCAAAGAAGGGATCCATAATAATCGATACTCTAGCATCTTCTGAAGCTATTGTTCCTTCATTAACTAATTCAATGTGATAGACATTTTTAAAGCACCTTCTTAATCTAGGTATTGTGGCACCTATACTTAGGTCAGCACATTTCTCCAAGACTTCGATGGGGATGTACATTGTATATTCATCTTGTTCTAAGTCTATTAGCTGCATGTTGTTGCAAGATGAGTATAGTAGTGGGTTTACTTCCGCAGTAAAGGTATGTGTACCTTTTCTGGGATAAAAAGTAGCCTTGCCATTGACGGTAGTGAGTCTATAGATCTTATCATCCATGTTGACTCTGATGTTGTTTAGATGTGGTTCTTGTGGATCATACAGGCAGTCTCCATTTAGGTCTTCGAAAACTATCACATCTACTGTTATGCATTCATCATTTGGAACGACTGTTAGATCTAGATACTCATAACAATCACAGCCATTAGAATCAAATTTTATATAAGAATAGAAACCTGTGTCAAAATAGTCATTGCCATTCCATGTGAAAAAGTCTCCATCACAGATCTGAGCAGTCGTGGTAATGTCTGGTGTTGTGGGCAGGACAGTAACATTAAGTATTTGTTGGTAGGGACAGGGGCCCATGTCATATGCCTCTATAGAGTATGTGCCTGATTGTGTAATGGTAATACTGTCCCAAATGGTGAAGGTTTCACCATCACATATGCTGATGTTTGTTATTACGTCAGCAGGCTTAATTCTTACGCTGGTGACTAACTGGTAGTTGCAACCATTGCTGTCTATGAGGTTTTCTACGTATGTGCCTGGAGTATAATTTGGGTCATTAGCCAAAATACAAATAAGTTCTGTCTGATTTGGTGTGGCCTCGTGTACAATTAGTTCTAGGGTAGTAATAGTGCAAGTGTCATTAGAAACTGTAGTATCTGTATAAATTCCAGATTCATCATAGCCCCAAAATTCATCTCCTTGACAAATAGTTACTGTGGTGTCTAATAATATTGTGGCCCCAAGTGAATCCACATTTTCAGCCGAAATAGCTTGATAATACATAGACGTGAAAAGGATGAGTAGGAAGTGTTTCATGATTGCTTTTGATGATGAAAAGAAGGAGTTTTCTGAGAAACTCAATTCAATACAGGATGGATTGAAATAATGGAATTGCTAAGTTATGGTATTTTGTTGAATATTAAAAGCAGAGATTGATGACAGTTTGTTTAGGAGTGAGGAATAAAACCTGCATAAGGTGGGGATTCTAATCTGAATAATCAAAAGTAAATACTGCTTGCTTTGACTTAAAGTAAAAAGGCCATCTTCACAAGAAGACAGCCTCATTTATATTATTCTTAATCTTGTCTTACTTCACAAACACCTGCTGTGATAATACTTTATTGCCACTTCTAATTGTTGCAACGTACATACCTGTGGTCAAGGTATTCTTAGAAATACTTGCCTCATTTTGGAATAAACTAGAACTAACCAGACGTCCCTGTATGTCCGTGAAACTTAGCTGATAAGTGTCTTTGTTTTCGGTAGATATAAAGAGGGTAGATCCTGTATCTATAAAGGTAAAGTCTGAACTGTTTAGGATTTCATCAGTTGAAGAAAGGCCAGAAATACCATTTATAAATCTTGAGTATACAAACTCCTGATTTCCTGCATTCTCCTCCCAGATCACTATCAGTACGCCTAGTTCCTCCTTATTCCATGAAGGATCTACTGTATATTCAAAATCATAAGTACCATGGTTAATAATGTGCTGTCCTTTAAATTCATCGCTCATGCTTGCTCTCAGTACGTTAGGATGCATGGCATTGGCTCCTTGTTGAGATTGATTGTTCACTACATTATTTTCATAGACATACATTCCTAAGTTCAGTTGATTAGGAACTGCAGGAATTGTTACGATGTCTACTGTTGCTTTGATAACATCATCTTCCATGTATAACACAGGTAAGGTAAAGTCAGCCTTGTCACCTGTTGCTAGTTCATCTGCCATAGTTTTATGAGAAGCTACAGCATTTTGCCAGGTACTAGGACCTACTGAAAGTCTTTCGTTGTTAAGAAAGAAAACCGGTTGTCCAGAAGAATTTAGATTGTTTGCCCACCAGCTGCTGGTAGGATTTTCCAGATCACCACTATGATGCACTCCCAAAGCCAAGGCTGGCCCACTTGCAAACTCATCTTTCATCGCTTCCATATAATCCCATCCCCATGCACCACAATTAGGACACCAGGTAGCAGTAACTTTAGATAGCACAGGGTTATGCTGACTAAGGCCTGTAGCTAAAAAACAAAAACTAAAAAAGGCTAAGTAAATAATTCTCATTGTAATATATGTTTTGAATGTATAAATCAATTTGTTTTACTTTTTTTTAAAAATGTCCTGTCGACTCTTTATAAAGAGCTGCTGTTATCACTTGTCCTACTACTCTCAGTGATCTTTTGTCTATTGCAGAAATATCATCGTCATGCGTATGCCATTCTTCAATAAATGAACCAGTAGAGGCTGGCAGATTTATAATATCGATCATCGGAATTTTCGCTATTTGATTTACAAAAAGATGATCATCTACAATTTGCCCTACCTGATCATTAACAAACATATCTGAGTAGCCCATCCCTTGTGCCATCTCCCACAATTTATCAAGTAACTGGCCTGCATATTTTTGAGAAAAGTATTCTTTAGGGAATCTCGGATTTTTGCCTCCTATCATATCTAGGTTGATCCCATACTTTGCTCTATAGTTCTTTTTATGCTTATTCTTAGACCAATATTGCGAACCCAGACACCATAATTCTTTTGGCTCCGTTGCCCCTCTCTTCCCTTGGTCCTCGGCGTCCCATAAAATTATATCTACACCTAGGTCTATAGGATTTTTTTGTAGTACTCTAGCCAGTTCTATCAGTACAGCAGTACCTGAGCCACCATCATCAGCACCAGGAATGGGTTTGTCTTTCATCTTAGAATCTGGATCTTCTTCTCCGATAAATCTAGTGTCCCAGTGGGCAGATAGAATAACTCTCTTTTTCTTTTCTGGATTTATCTGAGCTATGATATTCCATGCAGGATAACTATCTCCTGTGTAAAGCTGCGCATTGAAACTCTGAGCAATTACTTCTGCACCAAATGAGGTAAACTTTTCTACCATCCAATCTTTGCAGGCTACATGTCCAACTGAGCCTGGATTTCTAGGACCGAAACTAAGCTGTTTTTCCAAATAAGCATAGGCAGAATCCTGAGAGAATGCAGGAATCTTCACTGGCTGCGTTTGGACGACAGTTTCAGATTTAGTGGTCGAGTCATTACAACTATACAGACCAAAACCTAGAACAACTAGGGTGAATAGATAGATGCGTTTCATATGATAGATAATTTAGGATTCATAGTTATTTTAATTCATAGTCCAGCTAGAACCATCTTTGCCATCTTTGACAACGATCTTTGCTTCTGCTAAGGCATCTCTTATCTTATCAGAAATTGCCCAGTTCTTGTTAGCTCTTGCATCTTGTCTGAGATCTAGTACTAGTTGCATGACACCTTCTAGCTCGCCATTATTTCCAGCTTCTATTTCGTTCTTTAGCCCTAGCACTTTTGAGATATAACAAGGAAAATCTTTTTGCAGCCTAGCAAGTGTATCCACTGATATTTTATTGATATCTAGGTGGCCTTCCTTGAAACTATTGATTTTTGTCACCAGCTCAAAGAGCTGAGCGATTGCTCTTGGAGTATTGAAATCATCACACATTTCTGTGATAAATTTATCAAGCGGTCCAGTCACGTCAGTATCTAATTCATTGCCAGCTCCAGTAGTCTGGAGCTCAGCCAGGGTCTTCTGTGCTTCCATCAGTCTACGATACCCCTTCTCTGCTGCTAAGAGGCCATCGTCCACCAGATCATTGGTAGAGCTATAGTGCGACTGTAGCATAAAGAACTTAATGACCATGGGTGAGTAGGCCTTAGTGATGTGCGGACTATCTCCCGTAAAGAGTTGGTCAGGTGTAATAGTGTTGCCATCACTCTTAGACATCTTTCGACCGTTCATGAGTAGCATATTAGTATGTAGCCAATAGTTAGCAGGCTGACAATTACATGCCCCAACGTTCTGTGCAACTTCGTTTTCGTGGTGCGGAAATTTCAGATCATTTCCACCACCGTGTATGTCAAAAGTTTCTCCTAGGTATTTGGTACTCATGACAGAACATTCTAGATGCCAGCCAGGAAATCCTACAGACCATGGGGAGTTCCACTTCATAAGGTGTTCTGGTGCTGCTTTCATCCAGATCGCAAAATCTGAAGGATGTTTCTTATCACTTTGGTTTTTAAGATTATCTCTTGTTTCTACAAGCAACTCATCTATGACTCTTCCTGATAATTTGCCATAGCACTTTTTCTCTTCGTGAAATTTTAAGGTATCAAAATAAACAGAGCCATTAGCCTCATAACCGTAACCGTTGTCTATAATCTGCTGCACCATTTCTATCTGTTCTAAGATATGTTGCGTAGCTCTAGGCTCTATGCTGGGTCTGTGAGTATTGAAGATGTCCATCATCTTATGGAAGCCATTTGTGTATTTTTGGACGACCTCCATAGGTTCTAGTTTGTCCGCTCTCGCCCCCTTAGATATACGGTCTTCCCCATCATCTAGTAGGTGTCCTACATCAGTTATATTTCTGACATACCGCACCTTGTATCCCAGATGCAATAGAAAACGATACATGATATCAAAACTGATAAAGGTTCTCACATTACCTAGGTGCACATCGCTATACACAGTAGGCCCACAGACATACATCCCTATAAATCCTTCCGTGATGGGCTTAAATAATTCTTTCTTCTTAGTAAGACTGTTTTGAAGATATAATTCCTTCATTTCTTTATTTCTCATTATGCTTTGCAAAAATACTTATAACCCGAGTAATTGTTCTCAGGGTTTCTTTCCTTCGAGCCCTATCGTTGTCACTACTGGGTAGTGGTCAGATAGGGGAGTCTTGATTATATCATGATCTAGTATTGTGACAGATTCATCTGTAAAAGTATAGTCTATTCTAAGGCCTAGAAATCTAGACTTATAGGTCTGACTTAGTCCTTGTCCTTTTTCTATAAAGGCATCTTTGTATTTCTCATCTATCATCCTGTATACATAAGATTGTGGAACATCATTGAAGTCACCATTAAAGATGACAGGATAGGGTGAAGATTCTGCATGCTGTAGGACTTCTTTGAGCTGGCTAGTTCTCATCACTGCGTGGACATTGTACTTGTCCAAAATATATTTTGATTCATCCCAGATTTCTTTGACATTGTCTGTGAGGTTAGGGACCCTATTGGAGCTGAGGTGCATGGAGTAGATTCTGAACTTTTTGTCTTTTACTTCTATGTCTACCCAGGTGGCATTATGTGACTTAGTGTCAAAGGCGAGATTGCCAGCATTAATTATTGGGTACTTAGAATAGATGGCAGTTCCTATATCGTCAGCCGCGGGATGCAGCGTATAGCCGATAAATATTTCTTTGTAATACTTTAGATGCCTGGGTAGTCTTTCTTGAATGCAGATGACATCTGGTTGTTCTTTCTTTATAAAATCTCTAAAGGCCGCTATTTTCTTGTCTCTGTTTTTGTGATGAAAATCTATCCTCGTCTTGCCGATATTATAGGTCATTACGGTAAGACCTTCCTGGTCAGTCACTGTAGGATTGAAACCTATAGTTCTTGTTACAGCTCCAAAACCGAGTGCTAAAAAAATGCCAGGCAGTAAAGCGTATTTAGGTTCGAAGGCGAGCCACAAAAAGAAGAAGAGGATATTGATTACCAATAAAAATGGGAAACCTAAACCAAAAAAGGAAAACAGCCCTGTCATCGCTGGGTCTATATAAGGAGAGATGTATGCAAAAAGCATAGCCAAGACTGTGAGACAGTTTATACCATAAAGGAGTTTGCTCACCTATTTCTTTTTGCTGGCTTTGTATAGAAAATCCTTTTCTTCATCCGTGAGCTTATCGTATCCTTCGGAATTAATTTTGTCTAGGATACGATCTAGTTCTGCTTGCTGATTGAAAGCAGTGCCGGGGTTGTTAGCAGCGTCACTCTTGGCATTGTTATGGACAACTCTGAATTTATTTCTGGCAGTCTTTGTGATTTTCTTTTTTCTTGGCGCATTATAACTGTTGGTCGCTCGTACAAAGGGGGCAGTAATGTCAGTGCCGTTGCGTAAGAGATAGACGAATACGATACCGAACAGTGCTCCTCCCATATGAGCGAAATGCCCACCTTGATTAAGGTTGCCGGCAGATCCCACTAGGTCCATAAACAGTAAGCCTAGTGCAATGTATTTTAGCTTAACAGGTCCCAGGAAAAGCAGATTCATTATATAGTCTGGTGAGAGCATCGCTGCTGTCCACACTATCGCCATCACTGCTGCTGAGGCACCGAGTGCTAGCGCAAGTCCGCCTGTGCCACCTAGATACAGATCGTGTATCATAAAAACCAGACCACCAAAAAGTCCACTGAATATATAGAGGGGTAGTATTTTACTATCTCCGATAAGATCTCCGACTATCTGACCAAACCAATAGAGCATCAACATATTCCAAAGTAGATGCCAAAAGCCAGCATGCAGAATCATGTGAGTAAAGAGACTCCAGGGTTGCTTGATCAATCTTGAAGGGCTAGATGGAAGGGACAAAGTGTTCTTGACTGTGTTATAAAAACTATCTGGGTCAGATCCTGACTGAAAGTCGAAGACAAACAAAAGATTGATAATAATATACAAAGCGACATTGACGATTATGATCTTCGAAATCATATTGCCACTCTGAAAAGTCCTCTTTATATCGTTTACTATCGAGTCTACCATAAAACTTAAGAGATATAGCCTTTTTTCTAAGTCTGAAACTGAGGCCAAAAACAAGACCAAAATTAGATAATTATAACATAACAAAGGGCTTATATATTAAAAATAGATACAATATGACCTATTCATTCTGCCATCTTTTTGTCAGCAATTCCATATAAGCACTTATATGTAATAAAGATTAGCTCTATTTTGTTTCTTCATCAAAGGAAAGCGCTTGTTGTATCTCCGTAGATATATATGCTTAACGGTACTGCTAAGTTGCCTCATCTCGGGGGTTTACTCACAATTTCCTGTGACTCATAACAAGAATATAACAGCTCTCAGTGTGGATAGCCTAGGTTATCTCGTGCTGAAAGATGAGCGAGCTTACCATGGGCTGAGGGGCCGTAATCTCATTCCTAAACCGCAGTCTTTTACACCTGCTTATGAAAAAGTAGAGTATGAAATAGCTAATGGGCAGTTAAGAAAAAATATAGGAGATAATTTTTCCTTCTACCCGCTGCCCTTTACGCCATTAGCAGTTGTGCCGCAAGGAGACCTTCTCTTATGTAGTTCTGTAGAGGGCTTATGGACAGTAAGTGAGGGTCAGGCCAAAAAACTCTATCTGCCAGGACAAAAATTTCCTGAGAATATAATATCGATGAAATGTGGTGAAGGCATGATCGGTATGCTGACTGCTGACAAAAATTTGTTTGTCTATGATACGAACAGACAACTCCTACAACTGATCAATGAAAAGGTAGATCACTTTGCGATAGACAGGTGGAATGTACTATGGTATAATCAGGAACGCTGGTTGAGACAGGATACAACTTACGTTAATAATCAGCTGCCTAGCATAGAACTTATCCGCATCATGGATTCCTATGGAAAGGCCTATTCTAGTCCTGTGAGCTTAGGAAAAGATCATGGTCTTCTTATTGTACATTACACTGGGAGTTATCCTCCTAGTTATGACGAACTAGACTATAGTTATAGTATAGACGGTGGCCCGTGGCAAGCTTGCGCTGAAGATATAGCCTTTATCCCTGAGCTAGCTGACAATAATCATGAAATTATTTTTCGCGCGGCTAGCTCTGAGGAGTTAGTAAGTTTATCAGAACCTATAATAGTTGAGGTAGAATCTGAAGATATAAATTGGTTATGGCCCCTGTTTTTTGGAGGGCTAATTTTGCTGGGTCTTGCTGTATGGTTTTCGCAGCGACGTATGCAAAGATCACTGGCAGAGTTAGCTGCTCAGAAAGAGAAAATTCTGATGGAGTTACAACTAGCCAATGAGAAGCAAAAGGCTGGACAGTTACAGATGAATCCCCATTTTATTTTCAATACCCTCAACAGCATCAGTGGACTTATAGCTTTGAATGAAAACAAACTGGCAAGGACTCAGCTCAATAAATTTTCGACAATGATGCGTGGCGTACTATCCAGCTCTGTGAAAGAATATGTACCTATAAAAGAGGAGCTGAGTTTTTTAGAGGATTATCTGAGTCTGGAAAAACTGATACGGAATGATAAGTTTAACTTCACTATAGAATCAGATGTTGCGGAGACAATGATGGTGCCACCTATGATTTTGCAGCCCTTCTTGGAGAATGCGATCGTACATGGCTTGAATAAAAAAGATATCGAAGGTCAGCTCCTATTGCAGCTGGTAGACATGGGCAAGTACATCAGAGCGACGATAGAGGATAATGGTGTAGGGCGGGAAGCTGCTAAGCAAGACAAAAAAGAAGGACATGAGTCGGCTGCTCTAGAGATTATAGAAGAACGTCTAAAGGCGCTGAATAAGTGGAATGATATAGGGCTGGTCTATACGGATCTAGAAGATACTGAAGGGCGACCTAGTGGCACTCGTGTTACCTTACATTTACCTACAAAAAAACAATAGCATGTCCCTTACAGCAATTATTATAGATGATATGAATCTCGCTATAGCTAGTCTCAAAGCAGATATAGAAGATAGCTTCCCAGAAGTGAATATATTAGGAACTGCAGAAGGCGTCATGGAAGGGGCCAAGCTTATCAAGAAGCTAAAACCTCAACTACTCTTCCTAGATATTCATATGGGCGATGGTGATGGTTTCGACTTATTAGAAATTATCGAGGACGAAAAAGTCATGGTTATTTTCACCACTGCTTCTAAAGAGCATGCGGTGAAAGCTTTTAGATTCAAAGCCCTAGATTACTTGCTTAAGCCAGTAGCAGCAGAGCAATTAGAGCAGGCTATATCTAAGGCAAAGGCAGCACTGCTAAAAACTCAAGTGTCCACTGACGATGCTGCCTTGGTTACTGGTACCATCGCGCTCAATACTCAAGAGGAAATCAGGATAGTAGAAATAGACCAGATAATAAGACTGGAAGCGATGGGGAATTATACCACTTTCTACTCAGCAGATGGCAATAAGATTTTGGTGACTAAGACCTTAAAAGAATTCGAAACATCTCTCCCTGCTAGTTTTATAAGAGTACATCAGTCTCATCTAGTCAACCGTGCTCAGATCAAAGCATATATAAAGACAGAGGGTGGCTATCTCAGAATGAAGGATGGAAGTGATGTGCCTGTATCTACCAGGAAGAAAAGCTATGTGATGGATTTGTTGAAATAAGAGAAGCGGGCAGAGGCTTACTTAGCTTTGCTGGTTGCTTTCTTTGTAGACTTTTTAGCAGCAGTTTTTTTTGCTGCGGGCTTCTTTGCAGCTATTTTTTTAACGGCAGTTTTTTTAGCGGCTGGTTTTGCTGCAGTGGTCTTTTTGTCAGCAGCGGCTTTTGTTGTTCTTTTCTTTCTTGTTTTCTTTGGCTTTGTAGGGTTAGCGGCTTCTTCTGCTTCTCTTTTTATTCGCGCCTCCTCTGCGAGCTTAGCTTTCACAACGGCTTGTTCAGCGACTGCTTTAACAAGATTTTTGTAATTAGCTTCGTATTCTTCTTTCTTGACCGTTTTTAGAATACCGTTTTCGTTGTAGTCATCATCAGCTATTATAATTGCATTCGCTTTTTCTCTGGTCATCTTAATAAGAAAATGCCTGTCTTCAGTTTCGTATGGTAAGGCACTGATAAGATGCTTTTTATGATTTTTAAAACTTATAAGGTTTTTTTCAAAGCCATAAGGGTGGCTGAGTTTGATAAGTTGCTTGAGCTCTTCCTCTAGTTTTTCGAATTCTGTAATGACCCTTGGTTTGCTCATGGATTATTGTAGTAACGGGTAATAATTTGCATTAATAAAGTAAAAAATTGCTAGTATTTAATAGTGCGGTAAATAAAGCGAAATATTCCTAATAATAAGAATAAACAGATAGTATTTTTAGGAATACGTAGATAAGTAGTTATAAAGCTACTATGCAGTTTTTAGTTCTTGATATGCAGAAGGCTGTATCTGTTAAGAACTATTGATTAAGTGGTCAAGATATTTTCACGAGACCTAAATTCAAGATATCTATCTATTCTTTCCAAGAAACAATGAAGTTTGCCACTGCTTCAATTTGATTTTAAACCACAACAGCTATCTGAATTCGGTACAACAAATAAACGCTATCGATTTACTACTATTTCATTTTTCTGACATAGTCGTGAATAGCCTGTGCATACTTTTGGTCAAAGACTTTCTTATCTGCTAGGTACTGCTTCTGCATTTGCTTTAGCACTTTACTAGGTACTCTACTGACATCTAGTCTGTACTCATTGATGATGTTTTCTATGCCTTTAGCAGCTTGCTTACGCGGTTTTTCTTCTACTGACCTAAGGATGTCTTTAAAAACAGACTTAGGAGCAGTTTTGACATTCGGGTCTTGCTTATTTTGGTTTTTAACACCTTCTATTTCTTTTCTTATTAGGTCTAGAATACTGTTAGGGGATTTTCCTTTTGCAGCTCTGTTGGATCGGTTTTTATTGTCTAGATCTCTAAGTTTGTCTTTTAGTAAGTCGAAAACATTAGCATCTGCAGTTCTTGTATTAGGATCGTTTCTGTTTTGATTTTGCACATCACCTATTGTTTTCAGGAGGATGTCTATGATGTTTTTCTTTGCCATTTTTAGGTAAGTTGAAGTGAGAGAAAGTTGATTAAGACGTAAGTTAATTTTTCAGAGTCAGACTAAGAAGATTATCCAGGATATTAACAGTCAGGGTATTTAGAAAAGAAAAGCCTAACTCAGAGTTATCTGAATTAGGCTTTGGTGGGTGATGAGAGACTCGAACTCCCGACCCCCTCGGTGTAAGCGAGGTGCTCTGAACCAACTGAGCTAATCACCCTGGTAAAGCTTCCTTCGAAGCGAGTGCAAATATATATGCCCCCCGCACTACTTGCAAATTATACTCCAAATTTTATTATCTAGTTATTTTAGCCGAATGAAAGAAGAAAATCCATGGAAAACACTGAAAACCAGTCAGATATACGATAATGCTTGGATTACGGTGTGGCATGATGAGGTCCTGACACCAGGAGGCTCTAACGGAATCTATGGTCATGTGCATTTCAAAAACTTGGCTGTAGGAGTTATTCCTCTTGATGAAGAGAACAATACCTGGATAGTCGGACAGTATAGATACCCATCAGATGTCTATAGTTGGGAAATACCCGAAGGGGGCTGTCTCGAAGGCGCTGACCCCCTAGAAGGCATCCAGCGAGAGCTAAAGGAGGAGACAGGCATCCAGGCAAGAGACTGGACAAAAATAATGGAGCTGCATACTTCTAATTCTGTCTGTGATGAAGTAGCCTATCTGTATCTAGCCAGAGGATTGACCTTTGGAGCAGCAGAGCCAGAGGACACGGAAGACCTGCAGCTCAGGAAGTTGCCTTTTGCAGAGCTTGTGGGAATGGTACATGAAGGCATAGTCACTGATGCTATGTCTGTAGCGGCCATTCTAAAAGTAGATTGGTTACTTAATCGATCCCAAAATTCTGGAGATGCTGAACTCTAAACCAGCACTCAAGAAACTCCGACAAGATCCATTAATGAAAATGGTCATCAAGGAGGTAGCGTATTTACAACTAGAAAGATCAGGCAATGTCTTCAATGAATTAGTTAAGAACATTGCTTACCAACAGATTTCCTACAAAGCAGCAGATACTATTTATGGCCGCTTTCTAAAATTAGTAGGCGGAGTATTTTTTAGTCCTGATGAATTATTGATTCTAGATCAAGAGGAAATAAGGAACATAGGATTTTCGAGACAGAAAGCTGCTTACGTTCTTAATATTGCTCGTTTTTTTAAGGAGAGGGACTTATTCACCTTTGAGTGGGCTCAATTGTCAGACAATGAAATCATAAAGTTGCTCACTAAAATAAAAGGAGTCGGAGAGTGGACAGTGCAGATGGTGCTCATCTTTGAGTTGGAAAGACCAGATGTATTTCCTGAAAAGGACTTAGGTATTCAGCAAGCGATGATGGGTATCTACGATTTTCGTTTAGAAAAAAAAGCCTTGCTAGAGCGCATGAGAGAAATTTCTGTTACATGGACACCTCATAGAACCTTGGCTACTTTGTATCTTTGGGCTTGGAAAAGAAAGAATCCTTAGAAACACAAGCTAACATTGATAAAGGCGAACAGAATAATAGGCCACTATGAAGGACAAGAAGAAGGCCCTCTTTTTATCTGTCTAGGTGCCATGCATGGAAACGAACCTGCAGGTGTGCGGGCTATAGAGTTGGTCGTAAAGATGCTGGAGGTGGAGCCTATCAGAAATCCACACTTTCGCTACCGAGGAAACTTTGTAGGTCTGGTAGGAAACCTTAAGGCCTATGAGGAGGGCAAGCGCTACTTAGATAAAGATCTGAATAGAAGTTTCGATGCTGATAAATTATCTTTCCTAGAGACTCAGGACCCTCAAGAGCTGGACAATGAGGATAGAGAATTTTTAGAATTGGATAGGGAGGTAAGAGTGCTGATCGCACAATACCAGCCATCTAAAGTTATACTTTTAGATCTGCACACAACTTCTTCTCATGGCGGCATATTTACTATCTGTAGAGAGCGGGAGGAGGATATAGAACTGGGAGCCGCGATGCATGCGCCTATTGTCCTAGGTATGCTCAGTGGACTGAAAGGCACGACGCTACATTATTTCACAACCGAGAATATGGGAGTAGAAACTATCCCTATCACCTTTGAGTCAGGTCAGCATGTGGAAGGACTTTCTGTAACTAGAGCGGTAGCTGGTATTATCAATTGTATGAAAGCCATAGACTCTGTGGATTCTGATGTTGTAGAAAATCACCATGAGGAAATTCTAATAAAGTACTCAGAAAGCTTACCTCGTGTCACAAGACTGATAGAGCGGCATGCTATAGCAGAGAATGATGCGTTTGTCATGAAACCGGGTTTTCTTAATTTCCAGTCAGTGGCAAAAGGAGAAGTGGTTGCTACTGATAAGAATGGCCCAGTCACAGTGTCCGAGAATGGCAGATTACTGATGCCGCTGTATCAGTTGCAGGGGGAAGATGGATTTTTCTTAGTAAAAGAAGTAACATGATAACAGAAGAAGATATAGAAGAGGTCATAGCCTTATTTGAGTCAGAAGATTTTGAAGACAGCTTTGCAAGCGAGGAAGAACTGTATTGGAACTATCTGAATTCTGACAGTTTCAAAGGTTTATCTAGTGCAGAACATCAGATGTTGTTCTTTATTAATTCTGTCATCTATCATTCTTGTAAAGATCTGTTATCAGATGCATACGAGTTTGACATAGAGGAATACCAGACTTATGAAGAGGATAACTGGGCTATCAGGGAAGACACTAAAAAGTGGGGAGACACCTTAGACCTATATTTCGAGGACTACTCACAGGAAGATCTTCTGGCCTTTGTAGAAGACATGTTAGCACAGGATGAGGATGAAGCTGAGTTATCGGATCTGGGTAGAGAAGTTATTTTCATCACTGCTAAAAGCTATATTGATTTCTTTGTTGGAGATGACTAAGTTACTCAGAAACACAACAAAGAAGTCAAGTCTTACGTCTATGTAGTACTTATCTTCCAAATTCAAAAAAAGAAGAAATGAAGATGTCTAAAGTAATGCTGATACTATTTTGTTTAGGACCTGTCATGATTTATGCTCAGCGATATGAACTCGGACTGAGAGGAGGTGCTAACTTCGATTATTCTTCGATACAGATTGCCACTTCTGGCGGAAGTTTTTCTGAAGTATCTGATACCAGAACAGGTTTTCTTTTTGGTGCCTACACAGAAATTAAGGCAGGCCTCATCAGTATCCAACCAGAAGTCTATTATTCTGTACAAGGTACTGATGTTACCCTAGATGGTGTAAAAGGAGCCATCAAGACGAATTACCTACAAGTGCCCATCTTAGCTAAGCTCAATTTTCTTAGGTTTTTCAATGTGCATCTCGGACCTCAGTATGGCATTTTACTCTCTAGTAACAGTGATATAGGTGGGGTCGTTTCAGACCTAAAGAGCCAAACCAAAAGTGGAGATTTTTCTGTACTTGCAGGAATAGGAATCAAGCTTCCCGCACGTCTCCATGCTAATCTCCGTTATGTCAAAGGTTATACTGAAATGGTAGATGGTGTTAGAGACACTGGCTTGCAATCCCTCAAGAATGCCATGCTACAAGTTACGGTGGGCTACGCCTTTGTGGGAAGGTAAATTTCTTTTCTCCTAGAACCCAAATAAAAAAGGGAGACCATATATTACGCAGTCTCCAGTTATTCTAATGGAAGTTATAGCCTAACTAAGCTTATTGTTTAGTCAGGATCACTACCGTTTCTGTAGCGACTTGACTCGGACTGGAAACTAGCTCCATAAGGGCTGGGTTTCCCAATTAGGTGGAAAGTTCATTGCACCAATATTGATGGTCGGGAAATCAGTAAAAAGTGTTGTTAGTTTAGCCTTGAAAGTATTAATAGGATTTATTGTTTGTAGGAAGTATGCAATTATTGAAATAGGCATATATAATCTTTTGATATGAATACCTGTTGTGTTAATCCAATCTTTAGAAGGAAATGGATATGCTCTTCTTGACCTTGGATTCACTAATCTTGGTTTTTGAGGTGAAATTTGCAACTCTTTGTTCCAAAGTCTTGAATGATGTGCACAAACATTTCGGATATATGCTAAAGAGTGAATCCAACTTTCAAATTGATTTTCATTTAAACCATAAAAGTTAGCGATATTTCTTTTGTGATTTGATGGTTTCAAATTACTGTAAATCATAGATATAGTACCGAATGAACTGACTTCAAAACTTATCCAACTTGGAGGTAAGGAATTGCTATATTTTACTTTAAAATCTTTTATAAAATCCTCGTCACTTCGATTGACTTCAGAATTAATCTTTCCTAATGTCCTACCAAATTTAACGACATTCTTGAAGTTTGAAGAATCACAAAACCAATATGGACCAATCCCATGAGCTAAAATATAAATCATTTTAGCTCTAATAGAAATTTCAATTTTCTCTAATTCAGCAAGAATTAATGACCTTAATTTTCTGTCAAAACAATACATTTTAAATGCCTCATCAAACGTAGAGTTAGGTTTAAATTGATGTGCATTTTTGGGCGTATCTAAAAGAGGATACCAGTAACCGCTTAATCTATAGTAGCTAAGTTGTTCGAGAAGATGTACTGCTTTTGCATCGTTCGCAGTATTTAAGCCTCTTGCTTTTAATCGGGCTAATTGATCAGAATAACTAAGAGGGGGCTTGGTGTAGGGTACTTTAGCCATAAAAAAGAACCTAACTTTAAGAGCAAAAAGAAAGCCTTCCCTGAGCACGCTGATCTAACGAGAAGCGGGGAAGGCACGTTAATAGCAAATATATAAAATATTTTTTTATAATGTATTCTATGGTGTACCCTATTTGCACGATTGCAAATCTTACCACTTGGAAAGTTTTTGTAATAAATCTTACCATAACGTAAGATTTACACCTAATGGCAGATATTTATCAAACTATCAAAAAGGGGAATGACCCAAAATCCAGAGCTAATTGGATTCCTTTAAACGACAAAATGGTGAACCAGTTAGATGAGTTCATTATTAATCAGAAGGAGATACAAGCCTTACTTTCTGAAAAAAGAATCAAGCAGTCCAATAATGACATTACCTATAGAATGCTTAAAGCACTTTGGTTATTTGAAAATGAAAGTGTTACCAGGGCATGATGCAGCGGCGGTAGATGAAATGGTCAAACAGAACATAGATGAAAAGTCAATAGTGTTCAGTGATAAGAGTGCCAATTATATATTTGGGGATATTTACGATACTTGGCTTGATGGTTATGAGACTTGGTTAGTAGATGTTGCAAAAAAGAGAAATGGAAAATCCTATTCAATAAGTACAGTTGGCGTCTACACTAGAAACTTGAGATCTATTTTCAATAGCTATCTCTAAAGGTGCTATTCCCTCTGAGGGATGCCCTTCGGCAAACATAAGTATGTGCCACCTTAGAGCCTCAACCTAAAAAGAGCACTTACTTTCAGAAAAATACAGGAATAAGATAAGCAAGAAGCTAGGTTTTGATTTCTCAGTTACCTACCAATATGCTTGACATAGTTATGCCTCAATTGCACTAGACAAAGAAACAGATCTAAAGAAGATAAGTTCCACGCTAGACCACAAGTCCACTAAGACGACTGAAAAATATATCAGCTTCTTTGATAAGGATACCTGCGAGAGCACAGTAAAATTTAATTGATATGGGTTATAAGTCTAGGCTGAATGTTAGACATAAGGCCGGGGTGAAGAGCTAAGTCATTATGGCGTTATATCTGTTTTGATATAGTACAAAAAAACAATAATAAAAAGACGCAACTGGAAATATCGGAAAGACTTCTAGCTTTTTCGCTTTGAGCCAATTAATGTGCTGTTTCTTTATTTCAACAACAGAATCATCTATTGATGCTATTCCAGTGTCAGTTTCGTAGCCATGTGGATTGGCCATGTCTAGTATCAAATTCATGGCTAAATAAAAACTCAATTCAGCATTAATGATCCTTCTTTGTTTTTTATCTAGAATTTGCCCGCCTATCTGAAAAGGTTGCTCTTTATTAGTAACCAATGCTGTGACTGAGCCCATTTTAAATTTGTTCACATTCTTAGGGACTAGTGGTTTTACGTCCCTGAGTAATATATGCTCATAAATGCCACCGATTTTTAAATGTGCATCAGGGTCAATTACTAAATGTAAATGTGAATTGTATGAATTAAATTGGTCTATACCTCGTTTAATCTCAGTTGTTCTTTTTTGGAGGTCAAATTTTGGATGTATCACTCCTGACGCCACTATAATTAATTTTGGGTTATGCTTTAACCATAGCCATAGCAATATCTGAATTGCTCTTAGAGGTGAATAGCTCGATTCCGTCAGAATTAACTTCACTATTATTTATCAGAAAACCCATAGCTCTAGCATAATCTACATCAACACCAGTGTCAACTATTGAGTTAGACTCAATATATGCTTTCAGCTCTTCCATTTTTTTTGCGAATTCCATAACAGTTTGTTTAAGTAAAACTTAATCAGGTTGCAAAACCTAGGTTCCTTATCCTAAAATTAGGATAAATTTCAAAAGGAGCGCAAATGTATTTAGTTTCTTCTCCTTGCAACCCTTTTCGTTGAATATTAACAACAATCAGAACTTTTACGTTCCTGAAGGGGCCGTTTAACAGACAATTAGCTGTTAGGTACCTGCTTTGTCGAAATTTCAATGAAGATACTCCCGCTCTATACCTTTTCGATCGCCTAAATTGCAACTTTAACGTTCAAATTGTTGGATTTAAGCCTTGTCTGCCTCTTATCAAATCACATTGGTTCTTTTCGCCTTAACTGTCATTGTTTTGGCTAATAGTCGCTCGTAACATTGCAATTACAAAACATAATATTTATCAGCACTTCTAAAGAAATATTCACATTAAAAGAGTTATCGACAAAGTATATGAAGTATGCCAGCTTCAACCAGTAGACGTTTCAGCTTGTGATTTTACAAGACATCTTTTTTTTAGATTCTATCAGCTTGCCTTCTGAACGGACTTTAGTCCGAAGAGGACAGATTTAATTCACTAGCGGCTAAAAAGATGAGTGAAAATTTGGATGATGAAGACTAAGAAGAGAAAGTAATACAGTATCAAATAAAAAAGAGGTTTCAAGCTATAAGCCTGAAACCCCCGTATCTAAAGCGCTTCCTCAAGGACTTGAACCTTGGACCCTCTGATTAACAGTCAGATGCTCTAACCAGCTGAGCTAAGGAAGCGTGCTGTATAAGCGGTGGCAAAAATATGTGGATTATCCTAGTTCTGCAATCTTTTAGAAGGTAATTTTTACTTCTTATATCCATTACATATTCTCATATATATAAGCCCCTATATGCAAGTCCTTATTTAACGCTTTTGACTAAACATGGCGAATAGCCTTGTTCTACAGCCAATTCCTTGCCTAAAGTTCTAATCGCACCTAATTTGCAGTCTGATTGCTAATAAGAACATTAAGAGCAATTCTCAATATTAAGGGTGTTAATGATAAGGTCCTCGGAAAAGTTCGAGGACCTATCTTTTAACTTTTAAAGTCAATTATTTACCTCTCCTCCAGTCTTTGTAGTCCAGAACGGGCTTTTTGATGAAGACTCTTTTTATATTCCTTAGGATTTATCTTTAGGCAAGCTGTATAAGAAGCTATAGCCTTTTCATACTCACGGATCGACTCATAGATCAGTCCAGTATTCAGAGCTGCGCTACAAGCAAAATACATAGGTTGCTCCGCACCATTATCTATTGTTACACGGTAGTTCTCTAGGGCTTCAGGGTAATTTTTTAACGCTTGGGTAATTCTGCCCATCCTGTAGCTAAACTCTATGGCATACTTACTTGCTCCAGTATATCTGTAAGCCTTCTGCACTAGTAAAGCATATGCTTTCTCGTGATAACCGCCGTCAGATAAGAGTCTGGCACGCAGTAGGTCAGGATCAGGCATCTCATGTGATGCCTCCTCCCGCTTGGCTTGTTGGTCACCATCTACAAGGTCATGACCTTGTTTTTTGACCTGGCTCAGATAATACTTGTAACCTGGGATATCTTCCTCAAAAACCAACTTTGACCAAGCCAATTTCTGATACGCTTCCTTGATATAGTGTCGACCTTGAAAATTTTCAAGATAAATACGGATGTGTGCTAAGGCAGTAGGGTCTAGCTTGCGCAGTTTGCAGAGGCCTATTTGTAAGTCCATATAGGGGAATGAGGCATAATCAGCTCCCACAGGCTTTCCCTCAAGGGTGCTCAGTGCCTTCTCATTCAGACCACTGCGCTGGTATATTTTAGAGACAAGGAAGGCGGAGAGTAAGCTTGTTTTAGGTTGTAGTCTAGCTTTTTTGAGATAGGCTAGTGCAGCAGCTTTGTCATTGGCTTGGTACATGAGGATGTACAGGTAGATGGCGTCTACCTCTTCTTTAAATAGGAAGCCAGGCTTTGCATGAGAATAGCTTATAACTTCTTCTATTTCGCTAAGACCTTGTTGTAGGGAGCCATTGATGCCGAATAGTTTTTTTAGTATACTTGGGATAGAGACGGTTTCCGCTAGCGAGTGGATGACACTGAGACTTTTTTTATTGAGTATAAAATCTGGGAAGGCACTCTGATTTTCTTTCAGTAGGTTATAGGCAGATAAGATTTCTTTTGCGGACTTGAATAACTGATCGAACTTAGAACGATTGATGGCAGAATGGAGTTGGATTTCTGCAAGAGCGAATTTCTTGTAGGGGTTATCATCAGGGAGCCGTGACCTAAGCTGGTGGAGATAAGATTCTTTCTTTTTCTGTGCTTGCTTAAAATAGGCTTCGTCCTCAGAGATAAAGAGTTGGAAGAAATCCTTGTAGCTGTATAGGTGCAGATAAGAAAGATTATAGGGCTCTGCTTTTATGCGCTCATCTAAGGACTCAGTTGCCTTATCTAACTTCAGATCGATGATGTCTTGGTAGATTTGTTGTCCCTGTTCTGTGTACTGGAAAGTATACGCTTGGCTACTCAAGGTCGAGTGGGCCAGGGTGATGGCAAAAAGTAGTATGCTTAACTTAGCTAAGTGTCTCATTATCCACTCCTTAAGGAGTAAGTGCTGATACCAAAAGTAAGCAATATGCGGGTGGCATGTCGGTTTAGTAGAGGCCATTAAAAAAGCCCGAACATAGATGCTCAGGCTTTAGTTTTTTCCTATTATACAGGCTCTAAGCCATTTCTTCTTCTGCTATTCCAGCTATATCGTGATCTATCAGTACTCTTCCACAGTGTTCACAGGCAAGAATTTCTTTTCTCATACCTATTTCTATCTGTAGCTGTGGTGGTATTCTATTGAAGCAGCCTCCACAAGACCCTCTTCTATAGGTGACTACTGCTAATCCATTTCTGTAAGCATGTCTTGCTTTGTCATATGCCTTTAGCAACCTGTCTTCTATTTTAGCTCTCTGCTTTTCAGACTTGTTCTTAAGGGTAGTCTCTTCCTTCTCAGTTTTTTCTATAATCTTTTCTAACTCCTCTTTTTTCTGAGCAAGGTCAGCATTTTTAGTCTCTTTCTTTTCTGCTGTTACAGTTAGAATTTCTTGCTTCTTATCTTTTTCGTCAGTTGCTTCTTTAATTCTCTTTTGAGACAGCTGGACTTCTAGCCCTTGTAGTTCTATCTCTTTTTGTAGAGCCTCGAATTCTCTGTTATTCTTTACATCATCTAGCTGCTTCGTATATCTTTCACTCAAGGTTTCAGCAGTCTTGATGTTCTCATTGTGCTTTGCAATTTTCTCGTCTATGTCAGCGATTTGGCTATTGAGCTTTTCTATTCTTGTATTGATACCAGATATCTCATCTTCCAGATCACTCACTTCTATAGGAAGTGCACCTTTGAGTAATTTTACCTCATCGGTTTTAGAATCTATCGACTGTAACGCAAATAGATCTCTTAGTTTTTCTTCGACGGTTGTTGATACTACTTTCTTCTTTGCCATATCTAAGATTTTTGGTGGATTTCCTACCTATTTGAGATATAGGACAGGATTTGTGTTCACTTTCGTATAATGGGCTGCAAAAATAGTAAATTTCTTGGTCAATAGTTGCCATAGCATTTGAGTCGTAAACTGCTCACTTTCAAAGTGTCCGATGTCTGCAATGACTATCTGTCCATCTGCATCAAAGAACTCGTGATACTTGAAATCTGAGGAGATAAAAAGGTCAGCACCTTTAGAGATAGCATCTGGGAGCAAAAAACGACCAGATCCACCACAAATGGCCACTCTTGTGACCTTTTTGCCTCTTAACTTGGTGTATTTGATACATTCTACCACCATTTTGGCCTTCAAATGCTCCAAAAAAGCCATCTCGTCCATAGCTTCTATTCTTCCTATGACCCCTGAGCCTACTTTTTCATCTCCTAACCCCACCTTAGGTCGGAGTATTTCGACATGTTGTAAGCCTAGAATCTTGGCAATATTAGTATTCACGCCATGCTCATAGACATTGTCTAAATTGGTATGGATGGCAAAAAGATTGAGATCATTTTTGATAGCTAGTTTTATGATCCTCTGGACATAGTTACTATCGGTCAGTCTTTTGACACCACCAAAAATGATAGGATGATGAGAAATAATCAGATTACAACCCCGGCTGATGGCCTCTTCCAGAACCGCCTCCGTCACATCTAGGCTCACCAGGGCAGCCCTTATTTCATCTTCATAGGAACCGACTAGTAGGCCACTGTTATCGTACTCTTCCTGATATTGGTTGGGGGCGATGGTATGCAGATAATCTATGACTTCCCTTACTTTCATAATTCTAAGTTATAGCTTCTTGATCTTATCTATAATTGCGCTGGAGGAGTAGCCTTGCTTAAAAGGTATTACCTCTACTTTTCCACCCTTGCTTTCTACAAAATCAGCTCCTACTATATCTTCTTTACGATAGTCGCCACCTTTGACTAAAAACCGAGGCAGGACTAGTTTAATCAATTCCATAGGTGTCTCTTCATCAAAATCTACTACAAGATCTACTGACTGTAAGGCTGCGAGCATAGCCATCCTATCTGCTAAGCCGTGTATGGGTCTGGTGTCGCCTTTGAGTTTCTGGACTGACGCGTCTGAGTTGACGCCTACGATCAGAAAGTCTCCTAGTGCCTTGGCTGCGGCTAGGTATTCAGCATGTCCGGGATGCAAAAGGTCAAAACAACCATTGGTAAATACTAGGTCTAGATCCATCTTCCTAAGCATGTCCAACTCTTGATGCAGCTTTTGGGCAGTGGTGATTTTCCCATACATAGGGCAAGATTATTTTCTATTGAAAAAAGGTAAGGCTATAAAGAAGAACAGACCGAAGATAATATTCCCGAATATATTGATGGTAAAGAAGACTATGTTAGAGAAGGAGAATGCATCGGCGCCATTGATTCCATAGATAATGAGGCCCTGACTGATAAGGAGGTGGTAGCTACCCATTCCTCCTGGTGAAGGGAAGACCATCCCTAGAGTCCCAAAGACAAAGACTATCAGGCCCGCAACAGGCCCTAGATGGGCTACGGGCTCGAAAGAAAAGAAACAGAGATAGGTCATAAGATAGTACATCAGCCATATGCCTACTGTATATAGGACGAGCAAGGGCAAGCTTTTTACCTTTCTCAGTGAACCAAAACCATCCTTAAATCCAGTCCATAAGGTTTGGAATTTCTTGAGAACAGGGTTATCAAAATTCTTTTTTTGTAAAATGAGGTTGAGGATAAAAATGCCGATAAGGCCTACTAGCGCTATGCCACCTAACAAGTAAAGTTTCTCATTGCTTGGTGCTACAAAGTTTTCTCTAAAGTAATCTCTGAAAGTGCCGAAGGAAAGTAAGAGTGATAGCCCTATGACAAAGAGGAGGGCAATAACATCTAGAATTCTGTCGACCACTACAGTACCAGCAACTTTTTCAAATGGGATATCTTCATATTTAGAAAGGGTGCCAGTCTTGATAAGTTCGCCTATACGAGGGAAAGCCATGTTAGTAAAATAGCCTATCATAAGTGCGCCTATAGAATTGAATACTTTAGGCTTGTAACCTAAGGGTTCTAGCATCTGATTCCATCTCAGGGCTCTGAAAACATTGCTCAACATATACAGAACGATGATGACGAGTAACCATATAACTTTGACGGATTTGAAATCCTGCCATATCTTATCTATCAGGGAACATTCTGATTCTGGAATACCTTTCTTAGCACATTCTTCTAGATAAGAACCTTCAAAATTTTTGAATAGTACATAGAAAATAATGAGGCCTATGCCTACGAAGATGATAAACTTGAGAACAGATTTTATGGAGACCTTCACTAGAAGAGCTCTAAGCTAATTGGTTCTTCTCAGTAGGGAAGACGGTAATAGCTTTGTGGTTTTTTGCTTCTTCTGGTGTCATCCACCCATAAGAAATGATGATGACGATGTCTCCTACTTCGCATTTTCTAGCAGCTGCGCCATTAAGGCAGATAACACCAGAGCCTCTTTCGCCAGTGATGACATAAGTCTCTAGTCTTTCACCATTGTTATTATTAACAATCTGGACGCGTTCGCCATCCATGATGTTGGCAGCTTCTAGTAAGGCCTCGTCTATGGTGATAGAACCCACATAATTGAGATTGGCCTGTGTAATGGTGGCCCTGTGTATCTTTGACTTGTGTATCTGTAGTAACATGGGCGCAAATTTATATAAAAAGACGCTGCCAAGTTTAAGTTTAAGTCGAACTTTAAGTCTTAAAGTATGGGTAAATCAGTATAAACTTAATCTTCTACTTGTACCTAGACTTACTTTAGAATCATATTATCTATCAGGCGTACTTCCCCAGCCCACACAGCGGTACAGGCGACTACAAATTTGTGTTTTGAGATATCACTCACTGGCGCTAGGGTTTTACCATCTACGATGGAGAAGTATTCTGGCCTGAAAGATCTAATATCAAGCATCTCAAGAGCCTTTTTTTCAAGGGTCTTCACTTTGTATTTATTCTGGTTCTTTTTGACAAAAGAGAGGGTCTGAAAGAGGATGGGAGACTTGGCTCTATTAGCTTTAGTGAGGCGGACATTTCTGGAACTCATCGCCAGGCCATCTTCTTCTCTCATGATATCACAGACCACTAGTTTGGTTTTTAATTTCAGCTTTTTGAGCATGTACGCTATTATGCTGAATTGCTGAAAATCTTTTTGACCCATATACAGATTATCGGGTACTACTATCTCTAGCAGTCGATGTACAACTTGTACCACGCCTTCAAAGTGGCCTGGTCTATTAGGACCTTCCATGTACTGAGTAAGCTGAGAAATATCTAGCTGAATGGTCTCTTGGTCACCTTTGGGGTATACTTGTTTTGGGCTAGGTGCAAATAGGTAAGCACAGCCATGATCAGCAAGCATCTTAGCATCTTTTTCTAGTGTGCGGGGATATTTTTTCAGGTCTCCCTTGTCATTGAATTGGGTCGGATTGACAAAGACACTAGCAACTGTGATATCCGTCTGGCTAGTAGATTTTTTTATCAGTGACATGTGACCAGCATGTAGGGCACCCATAGTGGGGACAAAACCGATGGACTTGCCATTTTTCCTTTCTTTATCCAATTGTCTTTGCAGACCACGGACAGTCTTATATACTTTCACTTAGTTGGGTTTTAAATATAGCTAGAAGACAAAAGCTTACTCTCTCCCTTGTCTTGCTTTTTTAGCTGCAATAAAACTCATCACGAAAGCAATCATAGAAATGACGCCAGTGACTACCATTGCTATGATTCTGTATAGACCAGGCCCGCCACCTCTTTCTATAGCAGCAGGTAGAGGCTTAGCTATAAGTGCAACAAGAGCTAGTAGGGTGAGCACTACCGCTATGTGTGCTACAGTCTTGTTGTGATTTCTTATACTATTAGTAAAATAAAGGAGTATAGCTCCAAAACCGAGAGGAATAAGCGCCGTAGGAGAGCCTCCAGCCTTGTAGCCCCAGATACTCATGGCAATCAGTGTCACGGCATTTAATAAGTTAGCATTTCCAGCATTCATCATATCAATTGAACTTTTGTAATCATATGTCTGCAACCTATAAAAATTCTGTGAATTAGCAGAATAGGAATAATTTTTTTGCAATTGTAAGGATAGACAAATATTGGTTTTTGGAAGACTGATATTGAGCGAAGAATATAACTTTTTTAAATGAAAAAAAATCCAAATTATTTTTGCACATCTTCAGTCAAATTCCTTGTCAATTTCGTTTTATCTACGGAATAACTGTATCTTATACTTGGTTTTAAGATAGGAACATATATACTGTGATCCACCTTCTTTTTGCCAGTAATAGGACCTCTCAGTTGCAATGAGAGTTATAATGGTCAATCCTTAATCGTAATTTTTTAATTCGAATAATTCAACCTCAAGAGGAATGGAAGTACAAGAAATAGGTACAAGCACTAAGGAGCTAAAAGGAGCCCTAGATAAATATTTTGGATTCAGTGATTTTAAATTAGATCAAGAAAAAATTATCAAAAGCATCTTGCAAGGGCAAGACACTTTTGTCATTATGCCCACTGGTGGTGGTAAGTCTCTTTGTTATCAGTTGCCTGCTCTTATGATGGAGGGCACTGCTCTTATTATCTCTCCGCTGATCGCGCTTATGAAGAATCAGGTGGATTCTATAAGAAGCTTTAGTGATAACAATGCTGTCGCACATTTCCTTAATTCTTCTCTGAACAAGACACAGATGAAGGAAGTGAAGGCAGATATTGTTTCTGGTGTAACCAAGCTGGTATTTATCGCTCCTGAGACCCTTACTAAAGAAGAAAATATCAAGTTTTTTAAGGATGCTAATGTCTCCTTTATTGCTGTAGACGAAGCGCATTGTATCTCAGAGTGGGGCCATGACTTCAGACCAGAGTACAGGAACATCAGAAGAATGGTCAAAGGCATATCCGAATCCATTCCTGTGGTGGCACTGACAGCTACAGCGACACCTAAAGTAAGAACCGATATTGTCAAGAACTTGCAGATGAGAGATGTTCAGTCTTTTGTCTCTTCATTCAATAGAGATAACCTATATTACGAAGTCCGACCTAAAATCAATAAGCCTCAGGCTCAGAAGGAAATTGTACAGTTTATCAAAGCTCAAAATGGCGCTTCTGGAATAATCTATGTGCAATCTAGAAAGTCCACTGAGGAAATAGCAGAAGTCCTTCAGATAAATGGTATCAATGCAATGGCCTACCATGCTGGACTAGATGGTAAAACAAGAAATAAAGTGCAAGATGATTTTCTGATGGAAGATCTCGATGTCATAGTAGCCACTATTGCCTTTGGTATGGGTATAGATAAGCCGGATGTACGTTTTGTGATTCACTATGATATTCCTAAGAGTATAGAAAATTATTACCAAGAAACTGGTAGAGGCGGTAGAGATGGTTTGCCAGGACATTGCCTCGCATTCTATTCTTATAAGGATATCATGAAACTGGAAAAGTTTCTTCGTGATAAAGGTGTAGCAGAAAAGGAGTTGGCAGGACAGCTGATGGAAGAAATTATTGCTTATGCAGAAACGAGTACTTGTAGAAGACAATTTTTGCTACATTACTTTGGAGAACAGTATCCTGTAGAAAAGTGTAACAAGAACTGTGATAATTGCAAGCATCCTAAAGAGCAACAAGTCGTCACTGATGAAATGCATCAGGCGCTAAAAATAGTAGAAGAGCTGAAGCAAAACTATGGTGTCAAAATCATAGTAGACTTTATCATAGGAAGAGTATCTAAAGAAATAAAAACGGTTTCTTTCCAGGAGAAAGCAAACTTTGGAATGGGCAAAGAAAAGGGAGAGTTATTCTGGCACTCTATTCTGAGACAAGCTATCCTTAAGAATTTTTTGTACAAAGAGATAGAGCAGTATGGCCTCTTAAAAATGACCGATGCAGGGAAGGCCTTCCTAGCTAAGCCATTCGATGTCAAGATTCCTCTGAATAGAGATTTCAGTACAGCAGAAGGTGATGCTGTGATGACAGGTGCTTCTGGAGGTTCTGCACTAGATGGTACTTTACTATCTATGCTCAAAGACTTGAGAAAAGCTGAAGGTAAGCGTTTAGACCTGCAGCCATGGATAATCTTCTCAGAAGTATCCCTTCAAGATATGGCTACTTACTATCCTATCAGTAAGGATGATATCCTAAAGATAAGTGGTGTGAGCCATGGTAAAGCCGGGAAGTTCGGTAAGCCTTTCTTAGAAATGATAAAGGAGTACGTAGAGGAAAACGAAATCTCAAGACCAGATGACATAGTTGTCAAGCAAATGGCTAATAAGTCCAAATCTAAAGTGACTATCATCCAAGGTATAGATAGAAAGTTACCTCTAGAAGACATAGCATCTAGTCTTTCTATGGATCTCAATCAGCTACTGGAGGAGATGAATATCATTGTCAGCTCTGGAACTAAACTAAATATCTCTTACTATACTGATGAAAACATAGACGAAGGTGTCACAGAAGATATCTACGACTACTTTTCAGAAGCAGAGTCAGATTCTGTAGAGGATGCTCTAAAGGAATTATCTGAAGATGACATCACCTTAGAAGAAATTCAGATGATAAGAATCAAGTTCATGTCAGAAATGGCTAACTAGCTCGACTGACTATACTAGTTCTGATAAAGTGAATATCCTTATCCTCAATGGTCCCAACCTTAACTTACTGGGAACTCGTGAGCCTGAGATATATGGGAGTAAGACCATGGATGAGGTCGTGGGTGCACTCAGAGAAAAGTATCCAGACTTACAGATCCACCATGCACAATCTAATCATGAAGGTGTACTTATAGATAAGTTGCATGAGGTAGGCTTTAGTTATGAAGGCATCATTCTGAATGCTGGTGGTTACAGCCACACTTCCATAGCGCTAGGAGATGCCGTTGCAGCAATTAGCACGCCAGTTATAGAGCTTCATATTTCTGATGTGAGTAAGCGGGAAGCATTCAGACATCATTCTTATATCAAGGCTAATGCTGTCCATTGCATAATAGGAAAAGGGACAGCAGGCTATGAGGAGGCCATCCTTTATTTAAGAGACAGACTCTAGGTGGTCACGGCGTTTCAAATTTTGGTTGCGGAAATCTGATATCCATAATCCTGACTCTGTAGAATTTATCCATAGGATATTTTTTCTTGCCGAAGAGTTTTCTCATGCCTTTGCCGATGAAGGCAGCGACCACTCCTATAACCACTTCTGTCCAGCTCATCTTATAACCTTGATCTGCGATAGATGCATAAGCTCCAAAGACAAGCCATCCTGCTGCAAATTTTGACAGTGCATGTCCAAAGATGAGCACACCTTTGTTATTTCTTTGTAGGCTATGAATTTCCTCAGGTCTCAAATAATTATCTTGGAGAACGATGAGATTATCTTCTGGTATAATATTGACGATTTTAGATTTTCTCCATGTGTCAGGATACTCTTTGGTGGAGTAAGTGAGGGTTTGGCCGAGATAATATTTGATGAGGTCAGTACTATTGATTTCTTCTACCTGAATATATATTGGTTGTAAGGCTTGTTGCCCATAGCTTAAGGTGGCACTGGCTAATAAGACAAGGCTTAGTATCCATTTATAGTTCAGAGACAGCATCGTAGAGTTTTTTCAACAGTCTTAGAACGGCCTTCTCTGTCTCCGCATATGGAACAGGTTTGTTTTCAATATATATTAACATTAGCGATAGCTGCTGTGTCTCTTTATCGAAAAGTAGTTCTTGAAGCGGGGCTTTGTGCAAGCGGTAGGCCTCTCGGATTCTACGCTTGATCAGATTTCTTTTGACGGCGGATTTTACTTTTTTCTTTGGGACTGATACACTGAAGAGGAGTGGCCAGTCCGTCGCAGTTCTTGGTCTGAATTGGAAGAGGAGCTTTACAGGATGGGCAAACTCAGAGCGACCACCATCAAACAAGCTCTCTAAGAGTATCTTACTCTTTAGACGTTCGTGTTTCTTCAGCGACTGCTTGGGAGAATTGTGTTGAGCCATCATATAGACTCAATAAAACCCACATGAGGTGGAAATCGCTAGCAGGAATACAAATCCCGATATCGATCTGAGTGATACAAAAGAAATTACAGCTTGCTTAGACTTATAGGAAAAATAAGACTTAGTAAAGAGAGGGTTAGCGCTAGTGGGCTTACTTAGAATACATTTCATCAGAGACAGTCAACTTTGCTCTGCCCTTCTTTCTTCTGAGAGATAATACTTTACGTCCATTCTTAGATGCCATTCTAGCTCTGAATCCGTGCTTGTTGACTCTTTTTCTTTTTGAAGGTTGAAATGTACGTTTCATTGTAAGTAGTATTTAAATCTTTGTTTTGAGTCCTTATGGTGTTTTAATTTCCAAAAGGACTGCAAATGTATGCTATTTTTTAAGAATTGACAATCGGACAGAAAAAAAATGTAAGTAACTGATTATGAGGGTCTAGCCATAGAAGATTAGCCATTCATAGTTACTAGGAATTCTTCATTAGATTTCGTTCCAGCCATGTGCTTTCTGAGGAAATTCATTGCTTCATCAGGTTTCATGTCTGCTAAGTGATTTCTCAGACCTCTCATTCTCATTAAGATACCATCCTCTAGTAGGAGATCTTCTCTTCTTGTACTAGACTTAGTCAGATCTACAGCTGGATAGATACGCTTGTTAGCTAATGATCTATCTAATTGTAATTCCATGTTACCGGTACCCTTGAATTCTTCAAAGATAACTTCGTCCATTTTAGAACCTGTATCAGTAAGAGCAGTAGCTAGGATAGTCAGAGATCCTCCTCCTTCTATATTTCTCGCTGCTCCAAAGAATTTCTTTGGCTTCTGTAAGGCGTTAGCTTCTACACCACCTGAAAGTACTTTTCCTGATGCAGGAGCTACTGTATTATAAGCTCTTGCAAGTCTCGTAATCGAGTCTAGTAAGATAACAACATCGTGTCCACTTTCAGTCATTCTCTTCGCCTTTTCTATGACGATATTAGCAACTCTTACGTGGTTATCTGCTAACTGATCAAAGGTAGAGGCAATCACTTCACCCTTGACACTTCTTTTCATATCTGTAACTTCCTCTGGTCTTTCATCTACTAGAAGAACTATGAGGTAACATTCAGGATGATTAGTCGCAATGGCATTAGCGACATCCTTGAGTAATACTGTCTTACCAGTCTTAGGCTGTGCTACTATAAGACCTCTCTGACCTTTCCCTATAGGGGCAAACAAGTCTATCATTCTATTACCCATATCCTTACCCTCAGGATGGCAAGTCAGTTTTAGCTTTTCATCGGGGAATAATGGTGTAAGATATTCGAATGGAATTCTTTCTCTTGTTTTTTCAGGATGCAGTCCATTAATAAGGGATACTTTCAGTAGTGCAAAGTATTTTTCACCTTCTTTAGGAGGTCTTATAGCTCCGAGTACGGTGTCTCCTGTCTTAAGTCCAAAGAGCTTTATCTGAGAAGGAGATACATATACATCATCAGGACTAGTTAGGTAATTATAATCTGCTGATCTTAGAAATCCATAACCATCAGACATCATTTCTAGTATACCAGTGCCTTCTATAACACCATCTAAGTCTACATTGAATTTCTTGACATCATCTTTTGGCTTTCTCTCTTCTCTTTTGTTATCCCTTCTATCGTTATTTCTGTCATTACGAGGGGCTCTTTTTTCTCTAGGTTCTCTTTTGTTATCCCTTCTTTCGTTTTTCTCTTCTTTGCTTGGCTGCTCTTCTTTACTCTCTTCTTGAGGAGTGGCATCTTCAGCTGGGGCTGCTTCTTTAACGGCTTTAGGTTCTCTAGGTTTTCTTTCCTTTGGCTTTCTGGGTTCTCTTGGTTTAGATTCTTTTTTGGCCTTAGGGGCAGCAGCTTCCTCTACTTCTGAATCATCTCCACCGACTATGGCTTGGTGATCTAGTATCTTATATATGAGGTCTTGCTTAGAAAGTCTTTTGTAGCTTTTTAATTCTAGTTTTTCAGCTACTTCTTTTAGCTCAGGAACGAGCATTTCATTCAATTGTAGAATATCGTACATGGTAGGAATAAGTAATTGTAATTAATTAGGACGGATTTTTTGTGTAATAAACCTTGATAATAGTGGGAATAAAGAAGAAGAAATACGATTGAGAAAAGTCAGATTTACGTATTTCTAGCGCAAATATAGCCTTTTCGACGATAAGTTGAAAATATGACTCACAATTGCCTGATATCTAGTCAGTTAGTTTTCCACATTAGGTTAATTACTACTAAAAAGCAAAGAAATATGCGATTTTGACTCTCTTTTAGCTAGGATTTAAAAATGCAACTGTCTAAACCTTAACAGCTAGCAGGAGGGAAAAGCTATTTTATAGCTATGTATATTTGAACCTAGAAAGAGAACTCTTAAGCAAAAAAGAAAATCCAGCACATGTTGCAAGTATCAAGAATCAAAGCTGAAAAGAATAACATAATAACTGCCTTAGGTAAGCGAGGGTGGTCCTCAGACCGTATGGCTATTCTGGATCAAGTAATAGAATTGGATAACAGTAGAAAGAGCATCCAGACGGAAAATGACTCCTACTTATCAGAACGTAATAGTTTATCTAAAGAAATAGGACAACTATTCAAGGCAGGTAAGCAAGATGAAGCTAATGAGGCAAAGAAAAAGGTAGAACTTCTTAAAACTCAGATTGCTGAGACAGAAGAAAAGTTGGGTAGGGCAGTAAGCAAATTAGAAGAGCTGTTGCTCGAGATACCTAATATCCCACATAGCTCAGTTCCTGCGGGACAGACGGATGAAGATAATGAAGTCGCTAAGCCCTGGTCTGATGCACTGCCTGAGCTGGGTTCTGAGGCACTCCCTCACTGGGAACTAGCCACTAAGTACAATATCTTAGACATGAAACTAGGTGTAAAAATAACCGGTGCTGGTTTTCCTGTTTTCAGAGGTAAAGGTTCCAGACTACAGAGAGCACTGATCAATTTTTTCTTGGATGAAGCTTCTAAGGCAGGCTATGAAGAAATAGTCCCTCCACTCCTTGTTAATGCTGATTCTGCCAAGGCGACTGGTCAGCTACCAGACAAAGAAGGTCAGATGTATTATGTGGAAAAAGATGATCTATATCTGATACCTACAGCCGAAGTTCCAGTCACAAATATATACAGAGGCGATATCGTCAATGTAGCTGATTTTCCTATCAAACTGACAGGTTATACCCAGTGTTTCCGTAGAGAAGCAGGGTCCTATGGTGCAGATGTGAAAGGCCTAAATAGGGTACACCAGTTCGATAAGGTAGAAATCGTACAATTTCAGCACCCTGACCAGTCTTATATTGCTCTAGAAGAGATGGTCCAGCATGTAGAAGGATTATTGCAAAAATTGGAACTGCCATACCGAATTTTGCGTTTATGTGGTGGTGACTTGAGTTTTGCCTCCGCTTTGACTTACGATCTGGAGGTCTATTCAGCAGCCCAGAAGAGATGGCTAGAAGTGAGTTCGGTCTCTAATTTTGAGACTTTTCAGAGTAATAGGCTCAAGCTGAGATATAAAGATGCTGATGGAAAGAAACAACTGGCACATACTCTGAATGGTAGTGCATTAGCTTTAGCAAGAATCATTGCTGCGCTATTAGAAAACAACCAGACAGAAAAAGGAATCGTTATTCCTGAAGCGCTTCGTAGCTATACAGGATTTGATATAATAGATTAATACAATAGAAATTAACTAAACTTAAAAACTAGAAAATTATGATGGGTTACATGATTATCATGGGAGTATTTACAGTGCTCGGCATGATTATAAGTGGTAAACTGAAATCAGTCTTTAAAAAATACAGCCAGTATGGTACCAGTAGTGGTAAATCTGGTAAAGAGATAGCATTAGATATGCTAGCACATTACGGAATCACGGATGTGAAAGTTGTACCAGGAAAAGGATCTCTTACTGATCACTATAATCCACAGACTAAGACTATCGCTCTCAGTGAGCCAGTCTATAATGCAAGGAGTATCTCAGCAGCAGCAGTAGCAGCCCACGAGTGCGGCCACGCTGTTCAGCATGCCACTGCTTATCCTGCACTTACTATGAGATCTAAGTTGGTACCTGTTGTCAACTTTTCTTCTAAGGCACAGCAGTTTGTTATGATGGGTATGATGATGGGAATAGGAGCAGGCTTTGTTAATCCTACTTTGATGCTAGGGATTTTAGCGGCAACTTTTGGTGTGACAGCTTTCTTTAGCTTAGTGACCTTACCAGTAGAGTTTGATGCTTCTAAGAGAGCACTAGTCTATCTAGATGAGTCAGGTATCACTCAAGGTGCAGAATACGATGGTGCTAAGACCGCCTTATGGTGGGCAGCGATGACTTATGTGAGTCAAGCATTGATGGCCTTGGCTATGTTCTTATTCTTTGCTCTAAGATTCATGGGGAGCGACTAAGACTTGCAATACATTATTTTTGAAAAACATAAATGAATTAACTGACATGCCTAAGCGCTGTCAGTTAATTTTTTTTCACCACTGATCTAAATCCCATTTCCATTAAACAAGCAACCAAAAAATCATAAATCAGCATATGTTCGGATACATAGCTATAGTAGCAATCTCCTCACTGGTAGGAATGGTCATCAGTAAAAAATTGAAAAGCACCTTTGCAAAGTATGGGACTGTAATAATGAGCAATGGGATGAATGGTGCCCAAGTTGCACAGGCCATGCTGGACTATTATAATATCAATGATGTCAAAATTGTCCCACGTAAGGGCATACTTACAGATCATTATAATCCACTGACAAAAACGATAGCGCTTTCAGAACCTGTATATAATAGTTACAGTGTATCTGCAGGGGCGGTGGCGGCCCATGAGTGCGGCCATGCGATCCAGCATGCCAGTAAGTATCATGCGATGCACATGCGTTCTGTTATGGTCCCATTTATTCAGTTTTCGTCACGGATACAGCAGTTTTTGTTTTTTGGAATCTTGATGGGGATAGGGACAGAGATTATGACTAGTGTATGGGGGCTGGGGATACTGACGGCGACCTTTGGAGCGACAGCCTTATTTGCCTTGGTGACCTTGCCTGTAGAGTTCAATGCCTCTAAAAGAGCGCTGACTTGGCTAGACGATACGGATGTTATGAAAGATGGGATAGAGTATGATGGAGCAAAGGAAGGACTGAAGTGGGCAGCTATGACCTATGTGGCAAATGCACTGAGCGCACTGGTTATTTTCTTATATTTCGGGTGGAATATGTTAACAAATAGGAACAAAGGACGGTTAGTATAGTGCTAGGCAGTCTTAATTTGTTTTGTTTAGCAATAATTTTATAAATAATAAATACAGTAAAAATGAGTGAACTAATAGACATGGCCCTAGCAGAAGGAAAGCAGTCTATGGACGGTGCTCTAGATCATCTTAATGCGGAACTGACCAAAGTAAGAACCGGAAGAGCAAATGTCTCTCTGGTCAAAGATATTATCGTAGAGTACTTTGGAGTGCCTACACCTCTATCGCAGGCTGCAAATCTATCCACACCTGACTCTAAGACTATCTCTATTCAGCCCTGGGACAAGAGTCTTCTTGGCGTCATAGAGAAAGCCATCTTTGAAGCCAACATTGGAATCACTCCGATGAACGATGGAGAATTTGTCAGAATATCTATTCCACCTATGACTGAGGAAAGAAGAAAGGAGATGGTGAAAAAAGCTAAGTCACTAGGAGAGGATAGCAAAGTGAGTCTGAGAAATGAAAGACAGAAAATGATGTCTATCATAAAGTCTGAAGTTAAAGATGGTTTTCCAGAAGACATGGGCAAGAAAATGGAAGGCCAAGTAGAAGGCCTCATAAAAAGCTATGTAGAAAAGATAGGGAAGATGATAGATGCAAAGGAAACAGATATCATGAAGGTCTAAAATAGACAGAAAGAAATATAACGGCGAGGCTCAGATGAAATCTGGGTCTCGCTTTTTTTTGGCATTGTCAGAAGGCACTATTTTTTATGAGTTTAGCCTCTTGCGAGTATTGGTCATGTGATATTAACTGTTGGTCGAATTGCTTGAACTCTTGTTTCCAATATGATGGTTAGAGTAAGAAAGTGAAGCCATGTTAAAGAAAATTAGATCAATAAATGAAGGATGGTTTTTAGTTATGATGGGTATAGGAATTATCCTTGCAGGCTTAGGGATGATGGAAAATTCTGGCAGTGGAAATACTTTACTTTGTTTTGATGCGGGATGCATTTACGTTCAAGGGATAAGCAATATTTTCTTGGGTCTCGTAATGATAGGATTTGGGGTTTATATTAGATTTTTCCAGTTTAGGTAAGCTTCTGTTTTATCCCATTGGTTGAAGGTTTGCAGCTTCAGTCTCATTTAAGATGTTGCCAAAAAAAAGGCTGCTAAATAAATTAACAGCCTCTTTTTGTGGTGATTTTTTTTGGTATGAATCCAAGCACAAGTTAGTTCAAATCAAAGCGATCTAGATTCATCACCTTAGTCCAAACTTTTATAAAGTCCTTTACAAATTTCTCCTTCGAGTCTGAGCTAGCATACACTTCTGCTATAGCTCTGAGAACAGAGTTAGAACCAAAGACCAAATCCGCTCTCGAGCCTGTCCATCTGACTTCTCCCGACTTTCTAGATCTGCCTTCGAATGTTTCCTGATCTTCTCCGGTCGCTTTCCATTCCGTATCCATGTCTAGAAGATTGACAAAAAAGTCATTGGATAGTACTCCTGCTTTGTCTGTAAGAATGCCTGTGGATGTATTATGAGCATTGACGCCTAGCACTCTGAGGCCACCTAGTAGGACAGTCATTTCTGGTGCTGTCAGAGTGAGTAGCTGTGCTCTGTCTATCAGTAAGTTTTCTGTAGCTACAGACAAGTTCCCTTTCAGAAAGTTTCTAAAGCCATCAGCCACTGGTTCCATTACTGAAAATGAGTCTACATCTGTTTGCTCTTGGGTTGCATCCACTCTTCCTGCTGTAAACACAACCTTTTCTGCTACACCTGCATCAGCTGCTGCTTTCTCCACTGCTGCACAACCGCCCAGCACGATGAGGTCTGCCATAGAAACTGATGTTCCACTTTCTGCCTGTACTTTTTCTAGAGCAGCGAGTACTTTCTGAAGTTGTTCTGGATTATTTGCCGCCCAGTATTTTTGTGGTGATAATCTGATTCTTGCACCATTGGCGCCACCTCTCATATCTGATCCTCTAAAGGTAGAAGCTGAGGACCATGCTGTAGAAACCAATTCTGTAACGGATAAGCCAGCGTCTAAGAGCTTAGCTTTCAGTTTGCTCAGCTCATCTGCTGAATAGCTTACGCCTGAAGGAGCAGGAAGCGGATCTTGCCAGATCAGTTCTTCTGCTGGAACCTCTGGACCTTGGTATCTGATCTTAGGTCCCATATCTCTATGAGTTAATTTAAACCATGCTCTTGCAAAAGCATCTTCAAACTCTGCTGGATTCTCATAGAATCTTTTAGAAATCTTTTCGTAGCTAGGATCAAATCTCAGAGATAGGTCCGTAGTGAGCATGCCTGCTTTTTGCATCTTGCTAGCGTCATGGGCATACGGTACGTCTGCTGGTCCATCTTTGGCTATCCACTGGTTAGCACCTGCTGGACTCTTGGTCAACTCCCACTCATTCTCAAAGAGATTCTTGAAATAGAGATGTGTCCATTCAGTAGGCTTTTGTGTCCATGTCACTTCCAGGCCACTTGTTATCGTGTCACCACCTTTGCCGATACCATGAGCATTCTTCCAGCCTAGGCCTTGCTGCTCTATACCTGCTGCTTCTGGTTCATGACCGACTAAGGCCGCATCTCCTGCACCATGTGTTTTGCCGAAGGTATGCCCTCCTGCTATCAAGGCTACTGTCTCCTCATCATTCATTGCCATACGAGCAAAAGTCTCTCTGATATCTTTGGCTGCTGCTATAGGATCAGGGTTGCCTTCAGGGCCTTCAGGATTCACATAGATGAGTCCCATCTGCACAGCCGCAAGTGGATTCTCTAGATCTCTTTCTCCTGAGTAACGCTTGTCTCCCGCCTCCCACTCAGTCTCCGCACCCCAGTACACATCTTCTTCAGGCTCCCATACGTCAGCTCTTCCGCCTGCAAAACCGAAAGTCTTAAAGCCCATAGATTCTAGAGCCACATTTCCTGTCAGTATCATAAGATCCGCCCAAGAAATTTTATTGCCATACTTCTGCTTGATAGGCCATAGTAACCTTCTCGCCTTATCTAGGTTACCGTTGTCTGGCCAACTATTGAGCGGCGCAAATCTTTGCTGCCCAGTTCCGCCGCCACCTCTACCGTCACCTGTACGATAGGTGCCTGCGCTGTGCCATGCCATTCTGATAAAGAAAGGACCATAGTGTCCAAAATCTGCTGGCCACCACTCCTGAGAATCTGTCATCAAATCATGCAGATCTTTTTTCAGACCCTCATAGTCTAAACTCTTGAAAGCTTTTACATAATCAAAGTCTGCATCCATGGGATTGGTTTTTGCAGAATGTTGCTTTAGAATATTGAGCTTTAATTGATTAGGCCACCATTCTTTGTTGGTTGTACCACCACCAGCAGTTCTTCCTTTTGACATTTCGCCATTGTGGAATGGGCACTTGCTGATATCGCCGTCTTTATTATCCATACTTGTAAGTTTTTGATGTTTACTTTGCTGCAAAAGTAACCCGCTTAGAGCTATTTATAGTATCTAAATATTCTATATTAGTATTTATGTTATCAATATCTATAAGTCAGATAAAATACATACTTGCGCTGCACAAGACGGGAAGTTTTAGTGAAGCTGCAGCACAGTGCTTTGTCACTCAGAGTACCCTCAGTACCATGATCAAAAAACTAGAAAATCAGTTTGACTTCAAGCTTTTTGATAGGAATTCTAAACCCATACGATTGACCAAAGAAGGACATTTAGTTATAGCACAGTTTAAGAATATAGATAGCCAATTTGAAAAACTAGAAGAGCTGGTACAAGAGACAAAAGATGAGATGCATGGCACCTTGTCTATAGGAATTATACCGACCTTAGCACCCTTTCTGCTCCCTTTGTTTTTAGATAAATTGGTCTCTAGTTATCTTAATATCAATTTTCACATCCATGAGATTACAACTCGAGAGATAGTTACACGATTAAGATCTAAGGATTTGGATATCGGTATCTTATCCGTACCCATTACCGAAAAGGATCTGATTCAGAAAACTTTGTTTACGGAAGAGTTTTTTGTATACGACGCTTCTGATAACATCAAGCCAAATAAGATTTTCAAGATAGAAGATATAGATGTATCTCGATTGTGGTTGCTAGAGGAGAGCCATTGTCTGAGCCATCAGATAGATCAGATTTGTCATCTGAAGAAAAAAAGAACCCAAGCTAATAACCTTATCTATAATGGCGGTTCCATCCATTCTTTGTTAGAGTTTGTTAAGATTAACAAGGGCCTCACTTTGGTTCCTAAGCTTGCGATAGCCAATAAGGTTCTAGTAGACAGTGATTTGATCTTTAAGTTGAAAAGTCCAGTACCTGCCAGAGAGATCGGCATAGTCACCCATCCTGACTTCGTCAAGAGAAGAATCCTTAAGGCCTTAGAGAAAGAGATTAAGTCAGCCGTCAAGCCTTTTTTGAGTAAGGCCAGAAAGGTTTTTATTGTGAAGCCCGACTGATAGGACTACCTATTTAGTAACCTTTCACCTTTTAGTGACATAAAGAGGGACTAAAACGGATTCCTATGAATAAGAAGGCTTTACTTCTAGGTATAATAGCTTGTATTATTGTCTCCATTCAGGCTGTTCCGGCCATATTAGACGGGATATTAGACACAGGTGTCTTGTATAATTACGAAGATCAAGCTATCCCTGACTACATATTTAGGGAGGATGTGCATCAGAGACCTATTTCTGATGAGGTATCCACGCTAGGTAGAGTCTTATTCTACGACAAGCAGTTATCACTCAATAGTTCTCTAGCTTGCGCTGGTTGTCATAAGCAGGAATTCGCTTTTGGGGATACCCTTGTAGCTAGTCCAGGTTTTGATAAAATCAATACTGAAAGGCACTCGACTCGGCTAGTCAATCTCAATTTTAGTCATATGCCAGAAGTTTTTTGGGATAGGCGCGCGGGACATCTAGACAGTCTACCGCTGATGGTTTTGTCTAACTCTATAGAGATGGGATTCAGTGGTAAAGATGGCCAGCCCGCTGTAGATTCTTTGATAAAGAGATTGGAAGCGGTGCCTTACTATGATGAATTATTCCAACTGGCCTACGACGATGAGCAGATCACAGAGGCCAAAGTTAATTTAGCTCTTACAGAATTTGTAAGGTCTATCGTTTCTTATGATTCTAAATATGATGTAGGAAGAACGATGGTAGATAGCGTCCAGCAGTTGTTCCCTAATTTTACGGCAGAGGAGAATCGTGGGAAAGAATTATACTTGTCTCCCTTCAGTGATCCTATACCTCAATTTTTCGTACACGATATCCGCGAGCGAATGGAAGATAAGATGGGTTGTGCCGACTGTCACGGCATAGATAATTTCACCAGCAGGAAAACTTCTTTGACGGGTAATAATGGTATCGTAGGCGTTATAGACCATCCCAACGAAGTGGACACTACAGTCAAGCGGTCCCCTAGTCTCAGAGACTTAGTAAATAGAGACGGTATAGAGCTAGGCCCTTTTATGCATGATGGCAGCCTGAGCTCATTAGCAAAAGTAGTAGAGCATTATAACACTATAGGCATAAGAGAAAAAACGATAGGGCTACATCCTAACTTGAATATCGATGTTCCGAACGGAACTTATACAGATCCCACTGGGGGTGGCGCACAGGGGCCTTCTGGGTTTTTTATTCCTAGTACTAGAATAGACCTTGAAGAGGAAAAGGCACTGGTCGCTTTTCTTAAGACGCTGACAGGAAGCAACATCTATACTGATCCTAAATGGTCTGATCCTTTTGATGAAGAGGGGAGGCTGAGAGTGGAGACTGCTTGTGCAAGTCTGATCCAGCATCATGAAACGATGGAAATCTGTGAGGGTGATAGTTACAGAGGCTTTTTCACTCCAGGTATACACAAAAAGAGAATTGCTAATCCAACTGGTTGTGACTCATTAGTAACTGTCGAAATAGCAATCAGACAATCGCCAGAGAAAACAGAAACAGTGACCATTTGTGAATCAGAAGATTACTATGGACATACAGATGCTGGTTCGTATGTAGATATGTTGCCTTCAACAAATGGTTGTGATACTATAAGATATCTGGAAATGGAAGTTATCCCTCTGCAGAGGCAATATAGGTATGAATATTTTTGTGCAGGAGATAGTTTTGAAGGTTATACCGAGCCAGGAACCTACTATGATACCATACCTAACTCTGATGGGTGCTATACACAAGTATACATGAGACTTAGATACCAGAGACTCAATCTCCAAAGAGAATATGTAGAAATCTGTCCAGGTTCCAGCTACAACGGATATACACGGCCAGGATGGTATACAGACACCTTAGATTGTTATAATGGGATCAGGACACAAATTGTTTTCATTGATGGTTATGAAATTTCTGAGGAGCATACTATCTGTGAAGGAGAAAATTTATATGGTTATAGTACTTCAGGAGAATATACTGATGTCTTTTCTTCTGTAGGAGAATGTGATTCCACTAGATATCTTACGCTGCATGTTGCCCAGCCTTCAGAATCCTATCAGCTCATAGAAATCTGTGAAGGCGAATCCTTTATTAATTATTCTACGACAGGTTTGCATCACGACATTTTTGTCAATGCCGAAGGTTGTGACTCTACTAGATATATAGACCTGATAGTATTGCCACATTCTGAGTCTTACCTTTCTGAGAGTATCTGCGAGGGCGAGACATTGTATGGCTATGATGTTTCGGGATCATATACAGATGTATTTACTAATGCTTTAGGTTGTGATTCTACCAGACATCTTCATTTAGAAATATTAGAATCTACAGAATCATTTATCCCTATTGCTATCTGCGAGGGGGAGTCATATGAAGGCTATACTAAAGCAGGCGTCTACACTGACCTATTGACTAATCTGGCAGGCTGTGATTCTACAAGACAGATAGAGCTCGTAGTGTTAGAACATACACAGTCAGAAATAGAACTCGAGTTATGTTTAGGAGAGGAATATGAGAGCTATAGAGAATCAGGTCAGTACGAAGATGTTTTCCAGAATGCAGCAGGTTGTGACTCCACTCGTTATGTTAGTTTGGAAATACTACTGCCTTCTGAATCTTATACAGAAATGAGTATCTGTGAAGGTGAGGAGCAGTGGGGCTATGATCGTGCAGGGGTCTATGAGGATGCCTTGACTAATGCAGTTGGCTGTGATTCTTTTAGAGTGCTAGATCTGAGTATCTTAGAACATTCAGAAAGTTATGAAGAAGTGCATCTCTGTCCAGGTGAAGAGTATGAAGGTTACAGCGAGGGCAGCCATGAGGAGTCCTATGTCAATGCAGTCGGTTGTGATTCACTCAGACAGATAGAAATTGTAAAAATTGCTTATGATGATGCAATCTGCTCTCCGCAATATGATAAGCAACCAAAGATGATGAGCGAGACAGCCTATATGTCAGCAAGTCCTAATCCTGTGGTAGATTACCTTAATTTGAATATTAGCAAAGCCGAACGCTTACCAGCTGAAGTCAGAATCTATGATAGTAATCATCGTATGATCTTTGCTGTGATAGTACATAATATGGAAACCAGTATAGATTTTACGGGCTACGATGCAGGACTGTATATCGTCCACGTCAAAGATGGAGAAAACATGTTCTTGACCAAGGTGCTGAAGATGTAATCTGTGATGAGCTTACATCTTAATGACCTTCTTGCTGTATGTTTTTCCTGAAACAAAATGTAGAACAATAATATAAGCTCCTGACTCAAACTCGCTCAGATTTGGTAGTTTGAGTCGGGTTTTGTTGTTAATTCCAGTTCAAGATCTTTAAACACAAATTCTCCATTTGCGTTTGTACTGAAAGACTCAATAAAGCCATTTGAAGAATTATATAACTTCACAAGCTGACCTTCTTTTTTACTGTCTGAGGATTGGTAACAATTATCATGATCAAGATCATAAAAGAAAAAGCCAGATATGGAATCTATGGGGTTTGCAAAAACTGATGTCTCAGTAACAAATAGAATCAGTGTTACAAGCTGTAATTTTCATTAGTGTAAGGCTTTTATCAGAAATAGCCGTTAGATCTCTGGTTGATAAGAGGAGGTATTACTTCCCAGATAATGAGGTTGGATAACTAAAATTATACAATTTTGGCCGCAGTTAGAATGACTATCTCTTATTTCACTTAGAATTCTAGATTTAAGCAATATATTACTTCACAAATATGATACATGGATTTTAGAGTAATCGGAATAATAATAGTGAGTTGTCTCATTGCTTGTAGCCCTAGAATAGTACCTGCTGACGAAAGTGCAAGTGCGGAAGAAATAAAGATGCCATCGATGTTTCCAGATTCTATACCTGCTGTGAGGATAGAGCTGGCCTCCACGATGGTAGGACCTTGCGAGCCTTCCATCTGTATCAATCCCACCAAGCCGACACAGATAGTTGCAGGTTCTGTACTGAATAACTTATATGTATCTAACGATGGCGGTGTCACCTGGACTAAAGACAAGCTCAGCTCTAGCTGGGGAGTCTATGGAGACCCAGTCATCAGAGCCAATTACAAAGGTGATTTTTTCTATGCCCATCTCTCCAATCCTGACGGCGCACCCTACGCCAGCGAATCTTTCCTTGATAGAATAGTCATCCAAAAATCTGAAGACGGTGGCAAGACCTGGGATGATGGCTCCTACACTTTGCCGCGCTCTCCCAAAGACCAAGATAAACAATGGTTAGCCATAGACCCTAGAGATAATACTGTCTATATTACCTGGACAGAATTTGATCTCTATGATAGCCCTAAGCCAGAAGACAAGTCCAGAATCCTCTTCTCCAAATCCACTGACGATGGTGAGAGTTGGACAGATCCCATCATGCTAAGTCAGTACGAAGGCAATTGTCTGGATAGCGATGACACGACCGAGGGGGCAGTGCCGGCGGTAGGCCCCAATGGAGAAGTCTATGTAGCTTGGGCTTATAACGAAAAGATATATTTTGATAAGTCTTATGATGGCGGGAAGACCTGGCTGGAAGAAGATCTCGTCGTGTCAGACCAACCAGGTGGCTGGGATATTATGATACCCGGAATCATCAGAAGTAACGGCATGCCTATCACCTGCGTGGATAGATCTAGCAGTCCACACAAAGGCACCATCTATGTTAACTGGAGCGACCAGCGTAATGGCGAAGACGACACAGATATATGGGTAGCAAGCAGTAATGATGAGGGCCAGAGCTGGTCAGCACCTGTCAGAGTAAATGATGATGCACGAGGCAAGCAACAGTTCCTTACATGGATGGAAGTGGATCAGAGTAATGGCTATGTGTATTGTGTTTTTTATGACAGGAGAAATCATGAAGATGTGACCACTGATGTTTTTATAGCAGTATCCAAAGATGGCGGCAAGACCTGGGAGAATAGAAAGGTAAACTCTAAAAGCTTCACTCCCAATCCCTCCATTTTCTTTGGTGATTATAATGACCTCAGTGTCGTAGATGGTATCGTCCGACCGATATGGACGCAGCTGGAGGGCTGGCAGTTAAGTGTCTGGACAGCGCTGGTGAATGTGAAAGAGTAGGGGAAAGTCACATTTTTGGAGTCGGTCCAGCTCTGACTTATGTATACTAATAGAAACCTAGGTGGATATTCACTTGTCTATTCTGTGAGTCACTATAAGTCAAAAATATTCTATTAGAGTAAGCGTTTAGTTAGCAGAAAATCAGAGATCTGTGTTAAAATCATTTTTGCGAATCATCTTTCTATTGTCAGCATGTTCTTATGTTTTCTCACAAGAAGTAGTTGTAAAATATAACGAAGCGAATAATATAGCTGGAATAATATATGATGATATTAAAAGACCAAAAACGTCTGAAAGATCAAGAATTCTATCTTATCCAGCTACTGGTAGTTATTCTCCAACACATTACGCTAATCCGCCTTTAGGCATAGACAAGAATGTAGGAGCTTGCAATTATCTCTACTTTCCGACGGATGGGAAATTGATGCCAGGAAAGCAGTATAACCTGAAACTCAAAATAAAATTTGATGAAAGTTACGATGGGATGTCCTTTTATCAAGATAATTTTGGAATTGCTCTGACCACTGATTTGTATCCCAATTCATTTCCATCCTACTGGGGTCTTTGGGATCACACAAATGAATCTTTAGGCCTTTTTGAAGGTGGCAGAATAATCGAAATAGAGCAAGAATTCAGACCTTTATGCACATCTAAGTATATTGTACTTGGCGTATTCAGAAATAGTGAGTTGGAGCACCTCCACTGTTTTATGTGCTATTACCCATTCGAAGTATATGAGCTAAGTGTTACAGAATCCATTAACCCAAATAAAGCTTGCAAGTATTTTGGTGATGCTTTCAAGAAAGAGGAGCAAAAGGACTTCACAAAAAAGGAGTACAATATTTATTTTGAGAGTGGATCGTCGCAAATTTCCCCCTTGTACTATATGCTCATTGATTCTCTCAGCAATAAATTAAAATCTTCAAATGAAATAGTAGCACTAATGGGTCATACGGATATGAGTGGCAATGATAATGTAAAGCTAGGTGCTGCTAGGAACGCTGTCGTAAAATCAGCCTTAGTCAGAGGCGGTGTAGATTCTTCCAGAATTAAATTGTATAACCTTGCCGATAACCAGGCTGCTGATTACATCTTGAATACTGATCGACGTGTAGAACTAAGTCTAGTCAGAGGAGAGGAACACAGAAAAATATATGAAGAAGCTCTGTCAGCAATAAGAATTAAGAACTACCCCTCCGCACATAAATTACTTTGTAATTCTTGGCTAGAAAAAGTTCCACCTAAAAAGGCTTTGACGGCAATTTTCGATTGTTGGGCTGATGAAGAAAGAGAAATTTTTTTAAAAAAAGAACTGCTAAGAAGAGTGAGATCTAAATTCTACGGGAAAAGAGCTTTGAATTTTACACTAGATTCTCTTCACCATGAATGGCTAAAAGGTCGAGGCCTTGAAGCCCAGCTCAGTATGCTCCGTATGCCAACCTCAGATCATAACTGCAGTTTTAATACTGATATTCTAAGAGACTCTTTACTAAGAAATGAAGCAGACAAAATCTACCTGAGTGAGGGCTTTCCTCAGCGTGGTAAAGTAGGGCCCAAGGTAAGTCAAGTGCTGCCAGAATTAATCTTGACTAGTGATAATCCAGTTTATCTTGCAACCTACCTTCCCAAATTCAAGACGGCCTGTGAACTTAAAGAGTTAGAGTGGCCTTACTATGCTAGACTCTATGATAAGATAAGCATCCTGAAAAGTGGACTTCAGCGGTATGGGACTCAGATGATTTGGGGCAAAACACCTCCTGTTCCTCTCCATCCTTTTGAAAATCCTGAGCTAGTGGATGAATATCGTAGACAAGTCAAACTTGCTCCTTTTACAAAGCATACTTCAGTCTACCATAATGATAAGCAAGTAATAATAGATAAGGAATTGGTCAAGCAATTGAACAATATTTACATAGCTGATCAGTTCTATCGAAATCAAGTCCATACTTTAACCAGGAATTTCCCTAAGATGGATGAAACAGATTCATTGAACCAAATCCAGGTGAGGAAAATTCTAGACGAACGAGGATGGCTAGGACCAGAAGTAGTAGGCGAAAGAGGAAATGCAACTCTGTTTTTAGTAATACAACATGCAGATTTAGAAACTCAAATCAAATATTTGCCTATGATGCGAAAGGCGGTATCTAAAGGAAATGCGAGAGGACGAGATTTAGCCTTGCTAGAAGATAGAGTAGCACTTGGCCAAGGCAAGCAACAAATTTATGGAAGCCAAATTTGGGAAAATAAGGAAACTGGCTTGCCTTATGTTGCTCCATTGAGAGATCCTGAAAATGTAAACCAAAGGAGAAAAGAAATCGGATTAATGCCTATAGAGCTGTATTTAAGGAGATGGAAGATTGAGTGGAGAGATGGAAAATGAAATTATTGAAATATTAAGTTAGAATAACCCTTGCAAGCACTAAATAAAGTTCCAAGAATAAAATGTTACAGCTGCATGAGACCTTCAAGCTCATGTATATGTAAACATGTTAATCCTATCCATTCCAAGACTCGGTTTGTTCTTCTTATGCACCCGAAGGAGTACAAAAAAGAAAGGAATGGAACTGGGCATATGACAAAACTTCAACTAGAAAATTCTGAGATTATTGTTGGAGTTGATTTTTCTGATAATGCACGTGTAAATGAAATATTGGAGAATGAAAAGAATTCCTTTTTACTATATCCAGGGAAAGATAATTTCAATTTATCGTTAAGAAAAAGCTCCGAAACTTTATCAGTTATGGGTAGCAATCCCTATCTCTTCATTCTCGATGGCACCTGGCCTTGCGCCCGCAAAATGCTTAAGTTGAGTAAGAACTTACAACGACTAAAAAGAGTGAGTTTCGACAATAGAATAAAATCAAAATTTATCATCAAGCAGCAGCCTGCTTCTCTTTGTCTAAGTACCATTGAGTCAGTCTATACTGTTTTAAATTTACTTAAGGAAAGTGGCGTAGAGCAATGTGATACGGGGGCCTTTCTGCTTCCTTTTGAAAAGATGATTGAGTACCAAGTCGAATGTATCCTTGATCCGAATAACAATAGCTATCGTGAAGGTATGCGACGTGAGCTTATTCCTAAGAACAGGTATAAACAAAATCCACTAATCAGTATTTTCTACGAATAAAGAATTATCTGGTTGATTTAGAAGCGGTTTTGATTTTAGTCACATTCTATTTCTGAAAATCTTTTAGGTAATATCCCGACTCATCTATAAGATGTAGTGCCTTCATTCCATAATGAAAATCTCTAACCCCTGCTTCTACCTTCCCCAGACTACTCACTGGATTTTTAAATTCTACTTTCGTCGCATAACTCTTAAGTTCAGTACCCTTCTGAAAAATAATCTGGCCATCCACTAGCTGTAGCGCAGAATTTTCTATCGGGTAATTTCTCAGCCAAGTGCCATATTCATCAAATACTTTGACCTTCTTGCTGTCGTACAAATAGACAACTTGATCTCCTACTTTTATTTTAGGAGAAAAGTCTTCAAAACCATAAGCGTATAATTCGTTAGAGCTCAATACTGACTCTCCGCTTTGATTTATTTTTATGAGCTTGACATTGACGGGATCATAGATCCAGATGAAATTATCTCTGGATAAGGCGACGCCTTGCACATCCCAGTAGCCTAGGCCTTCGAGATCTAGTTTCATTATTTCTGACAGAGTATTATCTAGAAATAGAATCTGATAATAATCCCCGAAGTAGACTAAGATTTTTTGTGGATTTGTAACATCTAGTTGGCTGATGTTTCCCAGACGCTTGGAGGAAAACCTGAATAGAATTTCTTTGCCTTTTAGTTTGATGATTTCATTGGCAGAATTGACTAGATAGGTATAACCTAGTTTGTCTACTTCTAGAATCTTGTAGTCTCCTTTGCTGAGATAATTTATAGGTACCTGCGTAGTGTCTGATTCTTGTATTAGTGGTTTTTTGGCCTGACAAGAAGAAAGGGTGGCGCTGTAGCAGAAGACGAGTAAGAGATAATATTTTATACAGTCCTTTGCTTTCATTAAGAGAATTTCTTGAGTTCTACCTTGCCCTGATGATAGATGACATAGGTATTATGGTTTATCCAGTCACCACAATTAATATAACGTGCAGGGGCCTCAGATAATTCATGATCTATAGGTAAATGTCTATGCCCAAAAATATAGTAGTCTACTGCATTACTTTTCAGATGCTTTTCGCAGAACTGTACCAGCCACTCCTTTTCTGCACCTAGAAATAGATTCTGTTCATCCTGTGAGTCTCTACTTGTCTTGCTCATCCGTTGCATAAGACCTATTCCAAAGTTAGGATGCAGCCTGGCAAAGAGCCACTGGTTTATCTTGCTTCTGAATACTTTCTTGATGAACTTATAGCCATGATCTCCAGGCCCTAGGCCATCGCCATGCCCGAGAAAAAACTTCTGACCTCCCAGCTCTCGTAGGATGGGCTCGCGATAGATATTAGCGCCGATTTCGTTTTCCAGATAATCAAACATCCACATGTCATGATTGCCTGTGAAGATATGGAGGGGGATATCTCTTTCGGTAAACTGGGAGAGCTTAGCCAGCACTCTCACGAAGCCCTTTGGCACAACCTTCTTATACTCAAACCAGTAATCAAAGAGGTCTCCTAGGATGTAGAGCTCCGCAGCGTCTTCTAGTATAGAATCCAGCCATCGGATTATTCTATCCTCCCTCTGACGACTCGTGCCAGAAGCACTGTCTAGACCTAGATGAAAATCTGAAGCAAAGTAAATCGGTTTGGTCACTGCCTTAGGTAGCTTTTATAGAGATATAGTAGAGTAGCTTAGTTAGCTTCTACAAAACGCTGGTCCACTTCCATAATGGTACCACAGTTGCCACATTTTCTGAGATCCTCTGAAGCATAGTAATCTTTGAATCGTGGCAAAAAATCTTTTTCTATGTTGTTCAGTTTGAAATAAGACTCATGGAGCTTATTGTTGCAGTTATCACAGTACCACTGCAGACCATCGGTTTCGGTACCTGTTCTTTTAAGTTCTACGACTAGGCCGATACTGCCCTCAGAACGCATAGGAGAGTGCGGCACCTTGGCAGGGAGTAAGAACATTTCTCCTTCCTTGATCGGGACATCTATGGCTTTGCCATCTTCTTGGATTCTGACAACAATATCTCCTTCTAGCTGATAGAAGAGTTCTTCTGTCTCGTTATAGTGAAAGTCTTTTCTGGCATTAGGACCAGCCACTATCATGACTACATAATCACCAGCATCTTTATATAGGTTTCTATTACCCACAGGCGGCTTGAGCTCGTGTCTGTGTTCGTCTATCCATTTTTGGAGATTAAAAGGTTTTGCTATAGCCATAGGTAGTTATCTTTTTTGCCAAGATAGGGATATAGTTAGAAATAAGCTAGAGGGGTATTCTCAAATATTTCAGGCAGTTTCTAGATGGAAGACTGTTATCTCAGGCCTGACATTAAAGCGTACTTGCCATAAGTGACCTAGAGCTCTGTTAATATAGAGACTACGTCCATCTTCTAGGTCTATGACGCCAGCACTGTATTTTTTGTTTTTTACAGGCAGCATGGGAGGCGTTAGGAAGGGCGCTTTGCACTGACCTCCATGTGTATGGCCTGCTAAGATCCACCCCTGGTAATCACTCCAGATAGGCAGATCGCAGACGTCTGGGTTATGGCAGAGCACTAGATGAGCCTTAGTATGATCCAGATTTTGGAAGACGGGCTGAGGCTTAAAATTAGTGCCCCAGTAATCATCTAGACCTATGATGTTGAGTCCATTAAAATTTCTGGCTTCGTTTCTCAGGACAGTGATGCCGACACTGCTGAGCTCTTGTATTACCTTATCCGCTACTGTCTGCTGTGACCAGGCGATACCATAGTCGTGATTTCCTAGAATGGCTGCTGTGCCGAGTCGGCCTTTTACAGCAGAGCCTAGCACTTCTTTGAGCTGGAGTAGTTGCTTGTCATCTTGGTAACTGATATAGTCACCGGTGTAGACGACATAGTCTGGCTGGAAGGTTTGTGCTTTTTGAAGAGAAGAGATCAGGTATTTATAATCAAATCTATTTCCGACATGCATATCACTGATCTGCATCAAGGTCTTACCTGCTAATGCTGTGGGTAGCTGCTTTATAGCTAAGGGCTGATGG
>CALLAE010000095.1 GCA_938002665.1 uncultured Saprospiraceae bacterium
AGTAGCCACCCTGTAGATGGGGGTAGGCAGTGCAGACCCTCGAAATCCTGTCCTATAAGTACAAACAGCAATTATGAAAAATCTAATCACAATTCTTACAGTTCTTACAATCACTTTCTCTACTGCTTTTGCTAGCACTACTCCGGAAGTACTGATTAACTCTGCAGACGTAGAAGTTGTAACAGTAGGATCTTTAGATTTCTTTTCTAACTCTGCTTTCGATGCTAGTTCTGATAACCTAGTATTCGATACTACTAAAGATATCTCAGTTGTACAGATATACAACGGTGCTGGAGAACTAGAATTCCAACTACCAGTTATGAGTAACAATGTTCAGATAAACAAAAACTTATTTGATCAAGGAAACTACAGATTAGGATTCATTCTTGAAGGTCAGTCTCAAGTACACTTCACGGATGTAACAATCAGATAAAATAGAATATTTAGGGTGCAGGTCTAGTCAACTTGCGAATAAAAAGAGAGAGTATTTAATGAGAATGAACGGTCAGCCTTCTGGCTGACAAGATTGACTAAATTTCAATCTTGAGTGAGAGAACTGAAACAACAGTTTCAGCGTTCCATTCGGTTTTTTCAAAAAGGGTAGCAAGTCTAGTCAACTTGCGAAAAACAGCCTCTGAGAAATCGGAGGCTGTTTTTTTTATGATAGCTGATGCTAATACATCAGTTCTCTGATGTCTGAGATTCTGTCTTGTCGACCCTGTGGAGACAACTTCAAGCTGTACAATTAGATCTAAGCCTAATTACTTAAAGTTTTCTCCGTTACGCTATGCTTCAGTCGAAAAGACAAAAGCGATTGATTTGTCTTGTCGACCTTGTGGAGACAACTTCAAAATGCGGATTAGCTTTACATTCTATTACCTTAAAGTTTTCTCCGTTACGCTATGCTTCAGTCGAAAAGACAAAAGGGATTGATTTGTCTTGTCGACCTTGTGGAGACAACTTCAAAAAACAAGAAACAAGCCGTGTTCCAAATGCTTCCTTACTGAAGGCCATAGAAGCACCCTTAGCTATGGAAAGTGAAGACCACGCCTCTCCTTGTATCATTCTAGCGAGATAAACAAGCTGGCCGACGTGGTAGGCATAGTGAGCAAGTTGTCTTTGTATGGCCTCGTCTAATTTGTGACCTTTGTTTCTGATATAGACCAGCTGATCTTTGTTACTGTCGTCTATAGAATCCAGAGCAGAAAACAAGGTAGCCCAGCCTTCATCCCATAAGTCCATAAGTGCTTCTTTGGTACTACAGTATAACTCAAATTCTCTGTCCCTATCACGCCATTCCTTTTCTCCATCAGTACTGAGAAAATCTGTCCATCTTGATTTCATGTTGCCATAGAGATGCTGAATAATAACTGCTATACTATTACTTTTTTCTCCTGGTGTCCAAAACAATTTTGACTCATCAGACAACTGGGCTATAGATCGCTCTCCTAACTGCTTGTAGTGCTTAAATAATTGCTTATAACTCTCTAGCTCCAATTATACTATGCTGTGATTGCTAAAACATAAAAATATAACTCTAGCTTCGCTTAATGAAAAAACTTATTAATGCATGGAGATATTTATGTCCTAGATGTAGAAAAGGAGATCTTTTTCTGAAACCTCTAGAATTAGGCAAACCTCTAGCCATGCATAATAATTGTCAAGTATGTAGTCAACCTTTCGAACCAGAACCGGGTTACTATTACGGCGCTATGTTTCTGTCTTACATAATTTCAGTATTTCTATTGCTACCTGGCGCATTACTTTTTGTATTCTATTTCAAATGGTCTGTAAATGCAACGATGGCCTTTGTTATCTTTTGTGGGGCCCTCTTATACATCTGGATTATGCGTTTTTCACGTGCACTTTGGATTAATTTGATGGTCAGATTTGACAAAAGATATCTTACTAAATCATAAAGAGTGATTATTAATATTACCTACCCAGATAAAAAAACGAGTCGTGAAATTAGTTCGCAGATAGGCCCTTCCTTCTCTTTTATAGATCGTATAAAAATGAAAGGTATAGGCTGTGCTAAACTTCAGATCAAAGAAGCCAGTACTGAAGTGTTCCAACTCATCTCTGCTAATAGAGACACAGCCTACTGCAATATAGAACTCCGTCAGCAAGGCATCCTAGTAGGATTCAATTCTGTGATGAGAATCTATGCCTGGTGTATCCCCTATCATTTTCTAAATATTTACTACAACTCAGGACTGCTATCTATCTATGGACCTAAACATAACATTAAGGTCTCCGCACCCTTCAATGGAGCCATAGACAAAAAGTTTCTGAAGAAAGTTCTTGCTCTAAAAGCCGCTACTCAAAGTGACCCTTGGTAGTAGATCCATGTCATATCTCTCCAGAAAGAATTTCTGACTTCCAGATATCCACAAAATCATCTGCCTTTTCTAGAGCTGTCTTACCTATAAGATCAAAATTGAGGGCACCATGATATCCGCAAGGATCTTGTGTTGCGTATAGATATTTAATAATAGGTTCTGCACATTTTTGCCCATAAGAAGGCATCAGCCATCCCGCAAATATTAAGGATAAGAGTATTCTAATAGTTGTCATAATTATATCTATTTTGGTAATAGATTAATTTTTTATGAAAATCTTTGATTGCCCATTGCTTGTCTTATCAGAGCAGCTTAGTACATAAGCACCTGCTGGAATATTAGCTAAGTCTATTTCATGAACACCTTCCTTTTCAGTAGTGCCAGCTAGCAAAGCTCTTCCATTAAGATCCATCACCTGGTAAGCTAACTTTGAGTTACCTTCATATCTAAATCTTAACCGTCCATCGGAACCAATCGGATTTCCAAGGATAGAAAGTGCTAAATCAGAATCTTGAGGCTCAGTCAATACCTTTGTAAGAAAGCTGAGTTTCCCCTCCATAAAAATGAGTCCATTGTTAAGATCTATATCTTCCGCTAGACCAAATACATCTTCATCAAACTTTAGAAAAGCCAATATCCGTACTTTATCTTCTTGCTCTAAGTTCTCTATATAATAAACAGAAGCAACTTGAGTACCATCATCATGCTGATAGACATGTGAAAGCTCCTTTCCTGTCTCCTTATCCAGAATTACCATTACATATACTCTTGTCTTAAAAGGATAATACTGATCATTAAGCTTAACCTCAATATTCCAACAAGCCCACCATGAAGTCACAGTGGTAGGGCCCTCTGAGAAGCTCACCAAACTTGTATTGTCTCCAAGAGCATCCATGGTATAAGTCCAAAGATGATTGCCATCTTCATCAAATTTTACTAGTAAACTTCTCCGATTACCTATGTTTCCTAACGAATCATAATGGTTATAAAATGTATCTCCAAACATGGTAGCTTGGGCTGTAGCGAAATGAGTTAGACCATAGTAGCTGTCATCTTCATTGACTCTCAAATGATAGTAACGGGAAGTCACTACTTCGGTATCTAGCCGCTCCCCTGCTAAGTTATGCTCTGTGATATTGTAAAAGTCAGGTACAGTCTCAAAGCTATCTATAGCTCCAAAAAGACTGGTAATAAGAGTTCCTTCAGAATTCAACTCTATCTCATCTGCATAAGTCGTTCCTAGGGTACTATATTTCCAATAGTTGACAATAGTATCTTGAGCCAAGTCATAAGTAACGCAGAAAGGCAAATTATTTTGATAAATTGTTTGACTAGGAAAAGGACCATTAGCTTCTTGATACTCAGAATTATTCCATAAGGTATCTCCCTTTATCACCTCATAATGTTCATTCCTTTCTTGGTCTGGCCCTAAGTTAGACAGATATATTAACAGACTATCATTCAAGATAAATTCCTGTATAGGCTTGGATGAGACAATAGGTCTATCTATAAAATTTAAGTTGCGATCAAACTTAAGTATCCCACCTCTATCGAGAGAATCATGATAAAAAAGTGAATCCCCAAACATGGAATACTTGGGCTGATATCCCTCAAAATTATAAGACATCATCAAGAAACTATCGTTAGTAGCAAACTTAAGCTCAGCTTCTATACCACCTAGACTAATGCCCAAAATACGAATATAAGCATCGAGTTCTAAGTCAGGAGAAACTTTGGCAACATACAGTCTTCTTCCTATTTTATCAAAGTCGTACTCATCTGGAAACTCTTGACATACGATAGTATCAGTTCCCATGTACAAGGTATCACATCGACCTACAGCGACTATTATATAATAGCTGCCATCATCGTTCTTAATAACCGTCTGAGCTCTAGAAGAAATAGGAATTTCATTGTTTCCTATAAAGGTGAGTGCATTAGTAACCTTCTGAGTATAGCCTCCCTGAATAAAAAGGAACATCAAAATGATAATATGTATAAGAACTTTATTCACCTTTCTTGTCTTTTTTTACAGGTAACGTAACTTCTATTTGCTCGCTAAAAAAATCTCCTTTCCTATTAAAGTAGATAGGCTTAATTCTATAAAAAACCTTCTCGTGGTCTTTTATTTCTTCTACGAATGAATTTTGACTTGCATCTAGATATTTATAACGGGCTACTTTTCCTTCTTCCCAACCCCTATATAGGAGCAACTTATCTATATCCTCTGCTTCATTGCACTGCCACGCCAGCTCTACTTTTCTTGATTTGTTCTTTTTCTTCATCAGAGAGAACATCACCTATAAACCTAATGAAAAATTACGCTTAACTGGATCTTATTCTAATATAAATAATACTCAAAAATCAACAGTACAACTATAGATTCTCTTTCTCTACTACATTTACAACTCCATATAGAGGCTTCATCGGAATCGAATACAAGCAACAAATTGGAATAACGCTAAATAAGGATAATACAACTGAATCCAATACAAAACTCAATTAACCCATTCGGCGCATTATGCCTACTTCTTATTGGACTTATTGAGATAGTTAGTCAGTGCTCCAGACATAGAGGGAGAGTCTGGTGAAGGGGCTTGGATATTAATTCTCAGGCCTTTATCTAGCACTGCTTGACTGGTCTTTTTACCATATACGGCCAGACG
>CALLAE010000096.1 GCA_938002665.1 uncultured Saprospiraceae bacterium
ATACTCTCCATCTGAGCTAATGACATTCACGGAGAATGAACGATAGGTGGCTTCAATATAATAGGTGTTACCATTCTGATATAACACGTCAAGAATAGGTCCTTCAGGCACTGAGGAGCAATACTCAGTATAAGACTGGCCGAAAGAAATAGAAGAATACAATAGCACAAAGGAAACTATCCTCAAAAGAGTTCTCATAAACTAAAATTTTGATGAGATAAATGGATAGATAGAAGAATGGATTAGTCTAATATAAGACTATTACTGCATTTTATTCTAGAAATTTACTTTTAGCTTACTCAGAAGTATCTATTAGCTTGTGTTCCATGGCTATCCGCACGAGCCCTGCTGTATTTCTTGCATTCATTTTGGCGAGTAGATTAGAGCGGTGAGATTCTACAGTCTTTAGGGAAATAAATAGTAGCCCTGCTATTTCCTGTGTAGTATGTTCTTTGACGATAAGTTCTAGAACTTCTTTTTCTCTTTTGGAAATCTTAGGCAGTTCTTTCTTGGCAGCCTTGTTGCCACCCATGCGCTGATTCATAAGACCTTTCATAATAGTCTCAGTGACATCCTCGCTGAAGTAAGACTTGCCATCTAGTACAGTGGTGATAGCATTGAGCAATTCTTCTCTTCCAGTATTTTTTAGAACATAGCCTTTGGCACCGTTATTCAGAATTTCTGTGACAAAGCTTTCTTCATTGAACATAGAGATAGCGATGACTTTGGTTTTTGGATAGTGCTCGGTTACTTGCTTGCACACATCTATACCACTCATGCCTGGTAGATTGACATCTAGAAGTAAGATATCTACAGGATTCTTTTTAAGAAACTCTATCACTGAGGGACCATCTAAGCACTGACCTGTGACATCTATATTAGGCTCCGTTTTAAGGATGGAAGAGATACCATCTGCAAACATGGCATGATCATCAGCTATAAGTATTTTGGTCATGGTCTTTATTTGTGGTTCTCTTAGTGTCACCATTGTGTTATAATTTGCTTCAATAAAGATAGATGCAATTCAAAGCAAAAATTTAGGGGTATTCCCTAGTTAACAAAATAGGGGGTTTCTATGAGAGAATTAGCTATTAATCTATTGATATTTACTGTAGTAAAGATATAGAATGAACAACTAAAAATGTTTGGTTTATAGCATTCGAAAACTATTGTAGTTTAGTTAGTTTGTAGGAGTTGGACAGATATCATTGAGAACAGTCCTATTGCGTTAAGAAGTTAAATTAGTTTTATTCCAATACCTAAAACGCATGATTGTCCAACTCCTTTTTTCTTACTAAGGACAAATATCCCGTGCCTTAGTAGGAAATGACTTTGACTTTTTTCGTTAGCCCACAACGTGTGGATTTTACATATAATTACCCAATACCGTAAAAAACAACTCATTGGGATTGACTATTGCAAAATTTTAAGAAAGCACTCATAAAGATGGGTGCTTTCTTTTTTTATGCTTCATTGCAAGTGAATGTATAACTTGTAATATCTTCAATGAGATAACAGGATTGTATTTTGAAAACGATATTCAGATATATACTACTCACTACTTTTATCCTAGCTACTTGCCTTGTATCTAGCCCTGCACAGGATGACCTATCCGCTAGTCTGCAAGCAGCGCTAGACGGTGCAAGAGAGTCTAATGATTATAATGAGTTGGCAGAGGCATACTATAACCTAGCCTTACACGAGGAGCAAGCCAATCGTAACCTTGAGGAATCATTCCTCAATCTTTCTAGAAGTTTAGACTACTATAATCTTACTGAAGACACCACAAGAATTAATGCTTGCAAGTTTCACATTGCCCGTCAGCTTCTGCGCAATGGCATGCTAGAAGATGCCCATGATAGAATGGTAGAGCTCAAAGACTATTATACCAGAGTCGCTGATAAAGAAAATTTGGCGGCGGTGGAGTTGCAACTTTTTGATTATCATTTCGAAAAGCTAGAGGTCAAAGAAGCGCAGGAAGCCATGGATAGAGTGAAAGACTTATTGCAGGGTCAAGGAGGAGAATTGGAAATCGATTTTTTGATAAGGGAGATTGCTTATAATGAGCTGATGCAAGAAACTACTTTGGCCCTAGAAAATGCAAATACCTGTTTTGAGAAAAGTGTCATATCCAAAAATGGTAATGATCTAGCCAAGTGCTTATTATCTAGAGGTCGCATTCTATCCAAGCAGAATGCTTTTCCTCCAGCAAATATAGACCTAAAGGAATGTGTCAATCTGCTTGCAGGAATTCCTTACAGTAAAGATCGCCTAACCGCTTATCAGCTATTGTCAGAAAATTATGAGCTGATGGGAGATCTTAAATCAGCACATTCATACGGAAAGAAATATGCTATGCTACAGGATAGTATACTTAATGAAAATAGAGTGCTCGCCATCAATAACCTCACTTATAAATATGAGTCCAAAGAAAAGGCAGGAGAAATAAAATTGCTCGAAAAAGATAAAGCCTTCGCTGAAAAAAGTAATCAGCAACAAAAAAGAGCGCTATTGGTCTTAGGCCTCGCTCTCGCAGGGCTTATCTTAGGTATCTATTATATCATCAGATTCTACTCAGAAAAAATCAAGTCTGCAGAAATTATAGAAGAGCAGAATGAAAAAATCAATAAACAGAAAATCACCGAGCTACAAGATAGAATCCGAATCAATTCTATGCAGTCCATGATTGCAGGGCAAGAAGAAGAGCGAGAAAGAATAGCTAAGGATCTGCATGACAGTCTAGGCGGCTTGCTCTCCACTATCAAACTTCAGATAGACAACATTCAAGACAAAGAATCAGATGTTAAGAAACTACCAGAATTCAAACATACAACTCACCTACTAGATGTAGCTGTTTCTGAAATCAGAACGATATCCCAAGACCTCCAGCCCGGCGCCCTCGCTAGGCTAGGCCTAGTCCCTGCCATCAATGACCTCGTCAATAGATATCAAACTAAAAATGGACCCGAAATCACCTTTCAGCACTACGGCCTTCCTAAAGAGATGGAACAAAGTTTTGCGCTCAGCATCTATAGGATAGTGCAGGAAATTCTCAACAACGCCTTGAAACATGCCAAGGCCACAGAAATATTTGTCCAGCTCAATAAAGAAGATGAAGACATTGTCATCCACATAGAAGATGACGGCATCGGTTTTGATCCTAAGAAGAAATATAAAAGTATGGGGCTAGAAAATATCAAGTCTAGAGTCAACTATCACAAAGGCACCATAGATATAGATTCCAGAAAAGATCAAGGAACGTCCTTTATCATTCATCTAGATAGTAACTTCGCCAAGCTCTAGCCTTAGAGGCTTGTATGTTATAGAGCAGGATATTATCAACTAATGAATCGTAGCCCTCTTCTTCCTTCTCCCCTTACAAAATTAAAGACAGCTGTCTCTGATACAGTCGAGCTTTATATAAAGAGGGAAGACCTTATCCACCCGCTTTATGGTGGTAATAAATGGAGAAAGCTTAAGTACAATATAGAAGCTTATAAGACTGGAGGATATAAGGTGCTGGTCACTTTCGGTGGGCCATTCTCCAATCATATCGCCGCCACTGCTGCCATCTGTAATGTGGAGGGCATCCCTTGTGTGGGACTCATCAGGGGCAGCTATGTAGATGCTCATAATCCGACCTTACTTGCTGCCCAAAAGAATGGTATGCAACTCATTCATCTTACTAAGGAAGCATATAGGCATAAAGAAGCTTCTTCAGAAGTGCAAGCAGTGTTGGCTAATTTCAAGAAGCCGTTTCTTGTTCCAGAAGGTGGGAGCAATGAGTTAGCTCTAAAAGGTGTGGCAGAGCTGATGGAAGAAGTGTATGAGGGCGGAGAGACCTTTGACCACATCGTGCTGGCGGCAGGCACAGGTACTACTGCAGCTGGAATTATTGCTTCTGCTCAAGGCGCTAAAGTTACTGTTATCAATGCTCTTAAAAATTCTGGCCTACAAGCAACTATAGAACAGAAACTAGCAAGGCCTCATCGGGGCTGGGAAGTAAATAATGACTTTCATTTTGGAGGATTTGCTAAGACGACTGATGAGCTCGTTGCTTTTATCCATGCCTTCTATGCTTCAGAAAAGATTCCTCTAGACCCTATCTATAATGGCAAGGCCTTGTATGCTACACTTCAATTAATCAAGGAAAATTATTTTCCGGCTGGTACTCGTATATTATACATCCACACAGGAGGGCTGCAAGGGATCACAGCATACAACTATAGGAATAGAGGGAAAGGAATTGAAATTAAGCACGCATGAAGAGCTAAATAATAATTCTTGGGTTTTTGATGCTTCTCAGTTGTAGAGACGCTACTCAAAAGCAAGTGATTCCACAATTCAAAGAGCAAGGCTTAAGTTTTACGCATTTAAAAAATGGCTATGAAGTAAGCAATAGTAGTTGGATCAAAAGTCCAGAAAACATTCTCATGTTGCATGAGACTTTTAAGAAAAGAGGTTATGATGGCTATGTCATCAGTGACTATGTTTGGAATACTGATAGATTTTGGTTTCTTGATGTCAATAAGGCTCCGAAGTATCTGGTGGACAGTCTAGAATTATCTTTCCATTCTCCAGAGCAGTTTCCTAAGTATTATCGAGAATTTTGGGCGAGACGAACCCGTGAAGGAAATCATGCAGTGGTCTACAAGGTATTGAGGGAGGTGAAAGAAATAATGATTGACGGGATCGAGATTCAATCAAGCAATGAAATGGTCAATGACACTTTATACCAGTTGCTTTATTATAAAAATCAGCATAAAGAATACTTGGATCATGAAGCAAATAATTTACTCGAATACTTAGTTGAAATCGGCCTTCATCAGTCAGCATAC
>CALLAE010000097.1 GCA_938002665.1 uncultured Saprospiraceae bacterium
TTTCTAACGCTGCTTTTGATGCTAGTTCTGACAACTTAGTTTTCGATACTACTAAAGATATCTCAGTTGTACAGATATACAATGGTGCTGGAGAATTAGAATTCCAACTACCAGTAATGAGCAACAACGTTCAGATAAACAAAAACTTATTTGATCAAGGAAATTACAAATTAGGATTCATTCTTGAAGGTCAGTCTCAAGTACACTTCACGGATGTAACAATCAGATAAAATAGAATATTTAGGGTGCAGGTCTAGTCAACTTGCGAATAAAAAAGATAGAGTATTTAATGAGAATGAACGGTCAGCCTTCTGGCTGACAAGATTGACTAGATGTCAATCTTGAGTGAGAGAACTGAAACAAAAGTTTCAGCGTTCCATTCGGTTTTGTTCTAAAAGGGTCGCAGGTCTAGTCAACTTGCAAAAAACAGCTTCCGAAAGATCGGAGGCTGTTTTTTTATGATTGCTGATGCTGATGCATCAGTTCTCTTACTTCTAAGATTCTGTCTTGTCGACCTCTTGGAGACAAATTCAAAATACAAGACACCTGCACATACTCCAGATTAGTTGAGGTTTTCTCCGCTCCACTCCGTTATGGTCGAAAAGACAAAGGGATTGAGTTATAGTCGAAAAGACAGAGGGATACATCAGTGCTCTCTCTCTTCTCTAAAACCACTTGTCTTGTCGACCTTGTGGAGACAAATTCAAAATACAAGACAAAATGCATAAACTCCAGATTAGTTGAAGTTTTCTCCGCTCCACTCTGTTACTGTCGAAAAGACAAAGGGATTGAGTTACAGTCGAAAAAACAAAGAGATGCATAAGTGCTCTCTATTCTCTAAAACCCCTTGTCTTGTCGACCTCGTGGAGACAAATTCAAAATACAAGACAAAATGCACATACTCCAAATTAGTTGAAGTTTTCTCCGCTCCACTCCGTTATGGTCGAAAAGACAAAGGGGTTGAGTTACTGTCGAAAGACAAAGGGAGGCATCAGTGCTCTCTATTCTCTAAAACCCCTTGCCATGTCGGCCTTGTGGAGACAACTTCAAAATACAAATTGCTGCTTTCAAAACTAGTCCTAATATCATTTTAGCTGTTATTAGTAGTTTAGGTATATTCGTTTCTAAATCGATTTTAGCTTGTCCATAACCCTTTCTAAATACAATACTTTCAGAGTGCTAAGGATATTTTGCCTTATAATTTCAATTTGTTCTTCTGGCTTTCTCATAAGCCAAGCTGATCCCCAGCTCAAAACCGCTAATTACAAAATGGATATCCGTCTTGATATCGAAAAAAAGAAACTTTACGGCACCACAACAATAATATGGAATAATCCATCATCAGACGAAATTCCCTACCTGCTGATGCACCTTTATTACAATGCCTTCAGAAACTCACAATCCACTTTTTTTAAAGAAAGAGGTGTTCCAGATTTCCTAACAAAAAATATTGATTCAGAATGTGGATGGGGGTGGACACATATCCACTCCATCAAAGATTCTAATGACAACGACCTTTCGGCAGGGCTAAGTTACATCCAGCCAGACGACAACAACCCAGAAGATAAGACAGTACTCATGGTACCTCTGGCTAATCCAGTAGGACCACAGGAATCACTTTCCTTAACTTTCGAATGGGAAGCAAAAATTCCTCATACCATGCCTCGCACAGGCTACAATATGGACTACTATTTCTTTGCACAATGGTTTCCCAAAGTAGGCGTCTACGAACCCGCAGGCACCAGGTATGCATCAGAAGGCGCATGGAATTGCCACCAGTACCATTCTAATGGAGAGTATTATTCTGACTTTGGCGTCTATGATGTAAGCCTCACTGTACCTACAGACTACATGGTGGCCGCCAGTGGTGCGCTGAGCACAGTAAAAGAAAATAGCGCAACAAAGACTTGGAACTTTGTAGCTGAAAACGTCATTGACTTTAGCTGGACAACCTCTCCACATTATGTAATGACCGAAGACCAATACCAACAAACCAAAATCAAACTATACAGCTACCCAGAGAAACATCACTTCAAAGATCGTTACCTGCCCACGATAAAATATACAATGCAATACCTAGAGGAACATCTAGGTCCCTATCCCTATCCTACCCTCTCTATCATAGATCCACCCGTACATGGTCTCTACACAGGTGGAATGGAATACCCTACCCTTATTACCTCACTCAGTTTCAACTCTTTTCCGAAGGGCTTTAAGACTCCAGAAACCTTGGTCGTACATGAATATATACACCAGTATTTTATGCAGATGATAGCCACTCACGAGGTAGAAGAGCCGTGGATGGACGAAGGATTCACGACCTACTATGAAGGCAGAATTTTAGACGCTTATATGACGGACAAAACTTCCACCATAGAATTTCTTGGAATAAATGCTGGCAATAAAGAATGGAACAGAGCAGAGTTTTTTGGAACTGATAATCCGAAGATAGCAGCCAATACTAGAAAGAGCTGGCAGTACAAGCATGGCGGCTATGGCTACATCTCCTATAACAAAACAGCACTTTGGTTACAGACGATGGAAGGACTACTCGGGCTGGAGACTATGGATGAAATAATGAAAACCTATTTCAAAAAATGGCAATACAAGCATCCCGCCAGACAAGACTTTATAGATATCGCTAATGAAGTCACCATTAAAAATCATCCTCAACAATATCCTCAAGGGATGGACTGGTATTTTGAACAAGTGCTCTATGGTACTGGACTCTGTGACTATGCTGTCGCTTCTATAGCTAATGAAAAAAAGGATAGGGTGAGAGGCTTCATGACAGATCTAGATAACTGCGAAGTGCATGATGCTGCTGATGATGAGTATATTTCTACGATTATCCTACACCGTCTAGAAGAACTAAAGATTCCAGTAGAGATTCTAGTGACCTTTGAAGATGGCAAGAGCGACACTTATTTCTGGGATGGAAAGGATAGAACTTCAGAGATAATTATAGAGGGTCTCCAAAAAGTAATATCTGTAGAAATAGATCCTGAGCAAAAAATTTACCTTGATAAAAATTTTCTAAATAATTCTTTGTTGGTCGAGCAGCGATCAGGTGGCGTAAGAAAATTATTTGCAAGGCTCATTACGGCAACACAGCATGTTTTTGAATCTATAGCTTGGATCATATGAGGGAAGCTACTAGACTTAATAAGCGGTCTGGCATCTGGACCATCTACACTACTGCTTGGAAAGCTCTTTGGTCTCAATGGAAAGTTATACTACTTATCTATTCTCTAAACTTACTCATCGCTTTTATTGCTATGGGTCCGCTCAGCAAAGTAGTGACTGATAGATTAGCAAAGACAGTGTACCATAATAGTTTGGCGGAGGGCTTTGATTATACTTTGGTCATGGACATCCTTAATAACTATGGACTTGGTGTAGATGTTACTCTGACTCTACTGCTGAGCATGGCTATTCCAGCTTTCTTATGGATAGTATTTTGCAGTGGAGGTATTACAAAAATCTGCATGCTCTATCCTTACAAAACATCACTGTCTAGTTTTTGGGCAGGCGGGGCAGAATACTTTTTTAGATATCTCCGACTGGGTCTCTATGTTCTCGCAATTCTTGGAGGCATTCTCTTTCTTTTGTTGTTACTGATGGCAGATCATCTTAATGCACTAGAAATGGTATCAGAGGGACCAGCCAAGAGTAGATTTTTTCTTTGTGTTGGCTTGCTGTTAGTTGCAGGTTTTATCCTCAATATTTTCAAGGAATTAGCTAAGGCTAAAATTGCTGTGCATGATAAGTCGCTTATCGCACAGCCTAATAGTGAAGCTTTTCTAAAGACCTTCACCATGCGGAGTATAGCTCTAGGTCTATGCCATTTCTTAGTGCTAGGCTTAGTTTTTGGACTATACTATTTATTGAGAAAGTTGTGCTGTGGATACTTGATCCCTCTTGTATTAGTGGGACAGCTATTTTTGATATATAGAATTGCTCACCGCTTTGTTAAGCAAGCTTCGTTCTGCTTTTTATGTGCTTCTGACAGAGAACATTAAGCAGTACCCTTTTCTATTTTCTCAACTCTTCTTGTACATACTTAGAAAGAGCTACAATCTCTGCATCCTTGAGCACCCCCTTATAAGGAGTCATTAGACCCTTCCCAAAGTATACTTGAGCCACGCTTTCTTCCATAGAGATTTTTGACTTGGTCAAGTCTTTAGCACCATTGATCATCATATTACCGGTAAACCCATGGCAGACTGCACAGTGAATTTTGAATAACTTTTTTGCATTCACTGCTGCTATTTCAGAGTCCTTGACCTTCTTTAGAATTTTCTTTGCTTTATCTAGTTGCTCTTTAGGCACTGGTTCTGTTTTGCCTTCCTCAGAGCTGGACTTAACAGAGGCGGCACTAGTTGTTTCTGTTTTTGAGGCAGTCACTTTTTCTACCGGCTTGGGAGCAGTAGTTTTTTTACTAGTTGGAGTTGTCTTCTCTCCGCTACCACAAGCGATAGCAAGAATCAAGAAAAAAAACAGAGGCGCTAAATATTTCATTGTAGTAAGATATCTTTTTTAAGTGATTAATATATTCTCAGGTGCTGCTTAATAGCCATGCTTTCCTCTACTCCATCCCTTGCCACCCAGTAGCTTTTCTCCATCCTCCGCTGCAGGCTCTTCTAACTGTGTACCCATACTATCATTCCATCTATTGAGGTAACCAAAAAGAGCCACTACACCTAGCACCTCTACGATCTCTCCCTCATCCCAGTGCTTGCGCATATTCTCTGCTATCTCATCGGTTACTGCATTAGGTACCTGTGAAGCTGATATGGCAAAATCAAATATCGCCCGCTCCCCTTCTGTAAATGCACCATAAGTCTTATACTCCCATATATGGTTTAACCTGTCCTGCTCTGAACCGTATCGCTCTGCCGCTCTGATCGCATGTGCCTCACAATATCTGCAGCCCGTCGTCATACTCGATAGATAAGCCAATTCTCTTTTTAAAGAGCTGGTAATACGACCTTTGTTCTCCATCACTGCCTTATTCATTTCTACAAAGGCATGGGATATTCTAGGACGATGCATCATCGTAAAGAGACTATTAGGTGTAAAACCTAGAGTCTCCTCGTAGAAGTCAGCCATCTCTTTGGACTCATCTGATGCATTTTTATCTAGAGGGTATACTAGAGGTCTTTTCATAAGTATTGCACTGATTGTTAAATAAAAACAATTATACGAATAAAATTGAGGCTTAAAAGCCATCCTCATGACTCTTAGCGCATATATTCTCTCCAATCTCTTAGCCTAGAATATTCTATTTTTGGAGAAGATATTTTTATCCACAAGATTGCCTTCCAACTCTGAGAGATAATAAGCTAATTAATGAGGCTTAGTTTAACAGGCCTATCTCAAATTTTTAAAATTCAGCATGCTTAGCAAGTCAGAAAAATCAATATTACGTGGAGACCTATTTAGGTATTTAGATGGTTTAGGTACGGCTCCCACAGCCTATGCCCTATATGACAAAGGCGTCCTTGACTATCTTCTAAAAAAAGGAGAAACGACCCTAGATGAAGTCACTAAGAAATTCCAAGCTAACGAAGGCTATCTCAATGTAGCTCTCAGAATACTTTGCTCTCAAGGCTGGCTGACTCAGCAGGTAGATAATAAAACTGATAAAATTAAGTATGCCACAAATAAAAAGAGCGCAGTGGCTTTTGAGCATTGCAAGCTATACAAAGAAGTCGTAGAACTGCTACAGTACTCAGGAAAATTTCATCCAAGAATCTTTGACAAGGAGCCTTTTGAAAAACTGGCGCTCATCTTTGAGAACTATCAAAAAGATTATGGACTAACTCTTTCTGAAGATCCTATCACCTTAAGCGTACAACAACAGGTCTTAAAGCATATAGAAGGTGCTGTAACTGCTCCTTCCATCGTACTCTTAGGAATGAATGGTATGTTCCACAAGTACTTTATGGAATCTTCATTCAGGCCAGAAGAATTTCACAAAGACCCAGAAAGTTTCAAGGTGCTCTTGGATTTCTTTGCCTACCTAGGATGGTTCAGAAAGAAAAATATGACTTATGGCTTTACAGATAAGGGACTCTTTTTTGCTAAGAGAGCCAGTGCCTTTGGAGTCACGGTTTCTTATAACGCTACATTCAGACATATGAACGAACTACTCTTCGGTAATGCTAGTATCCTCAGAGAAATACCGGAAGGTGCTCAGGAGATACATGTAGATAGAGAAATGAATGTATGGGGCAGTGGCGGGGCACACGGTACCTATTTCAAAAAAGTAGATGAGATCATCATAGACCTATTCAATAAACCTATCGCTCAACAACCAAAAGGCATCGTAGATATGGGCTGTGGTAATGGTGCCTATCTAGAACATCTTTTTGATGTGATAGCGACACGAACAGAAAGAGGTAAGGTACTGGAAGAGCATCCCCTCTTCCTAGTGGGCGCCGACTATAATGAAGCTGCCCTCAAAGTCACCAGAGCCAATCTTATCCAAGCTGATGTCTGGGCCAAAGTTATCTGGGGAGACATAGGCAGGCCCGACCTTTTGGCTAGAGATCTAGAAGAAGATTACGGTATCCATCTTAAGGAGTTACTCAATGTCAGAACCTTCCTAGATCACAATAGAATCTGGTCAGACGAGCAGCCTACAACAGAGGGCAGGGTCTCTACTTCTACTGGTGCCTTTGCACACAGAGGCAGGAGAATAAGCAATAATGAGGTAGAAGATAATCTTCTGGCACATCTTAAAAAGTGGTCACCTTATGTACAGAACTTTGGCTTGCTGGTCATAGAATTGCATACAGTAGATCCTGCACTTGTCGCTGAAAATCTAGGAAAAACAGCAGCCACTGCCTATGATGCAACACATGGTTTTTCTGATCAGTATATCGTCGAAGTACCAGTGTTCAATAAGATAGCAGCAGAGGCTGGACTCTATCCTGATGAAGCACATTTTACTAAGTTCCCTAATTCTGATCTGGCGACGGTTAGTATTAATTTACTCAAGGGGAGGTAAGTATCCTTGTTCCATCGCCGCACAAAACTCAAATTTTAGAACCTAAGCTTAGGGACTAAATCTATACTGAACTCCAATATTTATAGACTTATCATACATCCTAAAATCTGGATGCTTGTGGTTCCAGGCTTCAATTAAATGTATAAAGAGCTTGAAGTTTTTAATATGGAAGTTTACATTAATTCCTGCTTCAGAAATCAAGTGCTTATCTCTCCCAGAGAGGTAAAGGTTTTGACTAGGGTTACCTAAGTAATTTTCGTCATCTTCTAGAACATCTCCTTCTATGTTCATAAATCTTTGTGAGGAAAAACTGTAGTTAGCCCCTAATTCTAAAAACTTCCACCTATAATTTGCAGAGGTCCGAAAACTAACTTTTCTAGTATCAGCTTCGAGTCCTATAGCAGAAAATTCTGGGTCTATTTTGAATTTTCCTTTCCCATAGCTGAGATAAGAATCCCAAAAAATATTCGGCCCCAAATTCTTATAATATCCTAGAGCTAGATTTGTCATCCTCCCTTTCACAACGTACTCTAAATCGTCATATCGATCCACTGAACTACCACCTAAAGGCCAAGGACCTTCTATCATTGTACTTCCTACAACTATACTTTTATGAAAGTTATCTCTAAAGAATTCTCCTGAAAGTATAAGGCCTAAACCTTTCGCAGGTGAATAACCTAGTTGATAGTCTTTTCCATCAAAACGTTCAAAAAAGAGTGCTTTACTTGTCTTTGCGACACCAAGCACATAATCGCCTTTAGTCTCAAAGGAAGGTGTAATAAAACTGGAGGCTCTTAGAAATTTTGGACAATTAGAACTCCTTTGAGAGCAATAGATACTTTCAGGAGATATTTGCGCAGAGCTAGTGAATGTTAGTAATAGAAGGATTACAATTTTTCCAGCAGTTATAAGGTGATAATTATTCATGATTCTATTTTATGTCAAAATTAGTTTGACAATAGATCTCGCTAGTTTACAAATTGTAAACTACTTAAGTTTCTTTTTACAAAAGATGAAATAATCCTAGAAGCAACTATTAGACTTTCTCTATTATTACACCACTTAAAAGTGATCAGAATGGCAGACAAAACAGACAGTAAAAAACTAAGACAAGTTGCAGGTGGCTTCGCTACTGGTATAACCGTCGTCACTGCGCTTACAAGTGAAAAAGAAGTTGTAGGAATGACAGCGAGCTCGTTCGTTTCTATTTCTCTCGATCCGCCTTTGGTAGGATTTTTTGTCACTCTTGATGCGGAGTTTCTGTCTCATATGAAAATAGGTAAGGCTGTGGCCATCAGCATCTTGAGCGCTGAGCAAAAAGATATCAGCAACCAATTTGCGGGTATGACCAAAGAGGATATTGAAATCTCTTTTGATACCAATGGAGACTATTATAAGATATCCTCTGCCCTAGCCTGGTATGAAACTATTGTGGAGGGCATTATTCCTGCTGGAGACCATGTATTACTCAGCTGTAGTGTAATAGACCTGAGAAGAGATGATAGTAAGCAACCTCTGCTCTACTATTCAGGTTACAGAGGGATAGGGTCAGAAATAGTATAACAATCCAGTTTTTCACAAGTCCATTTATTAAGTAATTGACTATCAGTCCTGTAGTTATGATGATTAAAAATATATGAATACTATAGGCCTAATTAACTCAGAATGGACGGACTACTAAGTTCCAATTGCTACTTTTATAGCGCTGACTACAATAAAACTTTATGGTATTTCTAGAATTTGAGCGCCCCCTTGAGAAGTTGTATGATCAATTAGATAAGATCAAGCAGATTGCAGAAGAAGGGGATATAGATGTTACAGACAAGCTGAAAGAGCTGGACTCGAAAATAAAAGCAAAAACTAAAGAGATATATGCTGACCTCTCAGGTTGGCAAAAGGTGCAGCTCTCTAGACATCCAGAGCGGCCATATACCCTTCATTACATTAAAAATGTCTTTAAAAAATTCGTTGAGCTACATGGTGACAGAAAGTTTGGCGAGGACAAGGCTATCGTGGGTGGCATAGCTAAGCTAGGCGACCAGTCAGTCATTGTGATAGGTCATCAGAAAGGGGTCAACACTAAAATGCGTCAGTACCGTAATTTCGGTATGGCTAACCCTGAAGGCTACCGCAAAGCCCTACGACTCATGAAGATGGCAGAGAAGTTTGGTTTTCCTGTTATCTGTCTCATAGATACCCCAGGTGCTTATCCAGGCATAGAGGCAGAAGAGCGCGGGCAAGCAGAGGCTATAGCACGTAACCTATTCGAGATGGCACAGCTCAAAGTTCCTATCGTCTGTTACATCATAGGAGAAGGGGCTTCAGGAGGAGCCTTAGGCATCGGTCTAGGAGATAAAGTTTTCATGCTAGAGAATACCTGGTATTCAGTAATCTCTCCAGAATCCTGCTCTTCTATATTATGGAGGAGTTGGGACTATAAAGAGCAAGCTGCGGAAGCGTTAAAACTTACAGCGGATCATATGCTGGATTTTGGTCTGATAGATGAGATTATAAAAGAGCCTCTAGGTGGTGCTCATGTAGATCCTGACAAAATGGTCAAGACCCTGCGCTCCCATATGAAAAAGGAAATAGCTGCGCTGATGGATATTTCCACCCAAAAAAGAATCAAACAACGAATAGACAAATACTCTAAGATGGGTCGATTCAAAAAAGTCCAAACCAAGTAAGTTATGTACTCGCATTTTGAAGGAACTGGTGTCGCACTTATCACACCATTCAATGATGACTTAACTGTAGACTATGAGGCCTATGGAAAGATAGTAGAGCATGTCATTTCGGAAAACATAGATTTCCTTATCCCACTAGGCTCTACAGGAGAAACAGCGACCCTAAATGAAGAAGAGGCAAGAGAGGTACTGGACTTTGTGATAGAAATCAACAAAGGTCGTAAACCCATTCTCGCTGGAAACTTTGGAGGTAATAACACCAGAGAACTTGTCAGAAAACTAAAGGACTATAATTTTAAAGGCATAGATGGTATCCTTTCCTCCAGCCCATCATATGTTAAGCCTAACCAAGAAGGAATCTACAGTCATTACATGGCTATGGCAGAAGCGTCAGCGGCACCTATCATGCTCTACAATGTACCTGGTAGGACTAAGTCAAATATGGAATGGGATACCGTCATCAGACTAGCTGAAGCAAGCAAGAACTTTATAGGCATCAAGGAAGCCTCCGGCGATCTCATCCAAGCCACAAGAATTATAAAAAATAGACCTGATGGCTTTATCGTGACCTCAGGCGATGATGAAGTCGCCTTGCCTATGATAGCTGCTGGTGGCGAAGGCGTTATCTCTGTTATAGCTAATGCTTATCCTGGCTACTTTGCAGAGATGACCCGATATATCAGAGCAGGGAAGATGAAAGAAGCAAGGGCTTATAACTTTGAAATCTACGACCTGCACAAGTGGCTGTACATAGAAGGCAACCCTGTAGGAATTAAGTCTGCCATGAAGATTCTTGGTTTCTGTAAAAACCATGTACGCTTACCTCTGCATAAGATGTCTTCTGAAAACTATGATGCTCTAAAGGCCTGCCTTAAAAGAATCAAAACCTTCCAACATAGCTGAGAAATTTGTAATATGGAATATGGAATATGGAATATGGAATTTAAATCTCCTCATATTCCCTTTATCCGCAACCACAAATCCTTAAAGATCTCTCCCCTATCATCTTCTTCGCTAGGACCTCCCTCTGTTCTCAGCAACTCATAGTTACCATTAGCATCCCTATCCAAAACAAATCGAAAAATAAAATCATTCTTCTCCCCCGTTCCTCTGAAAGTCCCAAAGCGTAAATCATTTATCTGAAACAATCCATCTGCACGGTGGTATACAGAATAGAACCCATCACTAAACCAACTCAACACATTGACCGTATTATCCTCAGAAGGAGCTGAGATAAGGTCATGATTCTTAGGAACCTTAAGAAAAGAAATAGGTGAAGTATCGAAAATAGAATACTGGCCCATGTAGTAGGCATCTTCAGCTTCTACCGTCGCATTCCACAGGAAATTATTCATGATAGCTGGGCCACTTATCATTCTAGTATAGCTGATACCTTGCTCAGTAAGTTGGGCTCTATAGACTCTATTAATTTTCTGCTTATGCCAGATAGTAAGGAGCAAGTAACCCGTAGAGATAGCAATACCCGCGTAGGTCCAAAACCGACGTTTAGAAGTAGTTCTGTTATATCTAGAAGCGATAACTAGACAGATGACAAAAGGAAGCGTATAACCAAAAGGATCCGCTACAGAGATACTGGCAATAGCTGCACGATAATCAGAAAAAGGCATGAACAGTTGGGTCCCATACATGGTAAAGGTATCTAGCAATGCATGTGTCAGGTAAGCCCAAAAGAACATCCACTGCCAGGATCTTAAGCTTGCTTCTGATATAAACTTTGGCCGCTCAGCATACCAGCGTTTTAGGCCCATGAAAATAGGTACCGCTAGGCCTAGTGCTAATGCCGCATAATAATATCTCTGATGATCATCTGCAAATAAGAAAAAGAAAAGACTAGTGGGTATGCAACTTATAAATAAGGACAAGATTGCCATTAGTATCTGTCTGTAGTATGGGCTTTTGTGCAAGCGATATAGCAACCATCCCGAGGCCAGTCCGCCTAACACAGCAAAGAAAATAGAATGAGAAATACCTCTATGAAAAGCCAATGATTGCAACTCAGAAAGGAAAGGACTGGTTATAACATCTAGATCAGGAATAGTACCACCCACGGCTCCCCAGAACATAGCTCTGTTGCCAAGCTTTCTGCCTAGGACAGCTTCTCCCACCGCAGCACCCAATACCATCTGTGACACTGAATCCAACTAAACGGTTTTAGGAATTTTATTGATATTAAGATTTTTCAAGGCTTTCTGCGAAGCTATTTGCTCAGCAGATTTTTTGTTGTAGTCCTCAGCTGTAGAAACCGATTCTCCATCTAGATAGACTCCTATCTTGAACCTATCTCTCTTATCCCTTTTGTACTTAGATATAAGCTTGTAAGTGATCGTCCTATTTTCTTTCTGTCCCCATTCTAGCAACTGGCTCTTGTAATTATCATCACTGGTTTCTAATTCATACATATCTAGATACTTCATCAGTATCTTAGATATCACATAGTCTCTGGTCTTATCATAACCATACTCGATATATAGAGCCCCAACCATAGCCTCGAAGGCATTACCTAGCATAGAATAACTCATCTTACCTTGCGTATACTTTGTAAGGATAAGATCTATGCCCATATTTTCAGCGATCTTGTTTAGGGTTTTACGTTTAACGATTTTAGAACGCATCTTTGTAAGAAAGCCCTCATCTTTTCCTGGGTACTTTTTATAGAGATATTCTGCGACTATAGTGGACAGGACACTGTCTCCTAAATATTCTAATCTTTCATTATTGTAGGACTTGACGGTTGCGGCATTATTCATTGACTTATGGAAAAAAGCCAATTTGAACAACCGCATGTTGTCTGGTACAAATCCTAGAACTGATTTTAATTTCTTGGCTAAGTCTTTCTCTGGCGAGACATAATAGTGATAAAATCTTCTGATCAAAATTCTTTAGTTAGAGGGTGCAGAAGACCGTTCAAGATCTAGATCTACACTTTTTTAAAAATAACCGATGAATTATGACCTCCAAAGCCAAATGTATTGCTCAAGGCGTAAGTTACGTCGCGATCCTGAGCTTTATTGAGAGTAAAGTTAATTCTTTCGTCGAAAGATGGATCATGAGTTTCATGATTTATTGTAGGTGGTATTCTATTATGTGTAATAGCTGCAATGCAGGCGACAGCTTCTATCGCACCAGCTGCACCTAATAAGTGACCAGTCATAGACTTAGTGGAACTGATATTCAGTTTATAGATATGCTCACCAAAAACTTTAGATATCGCTTTTGTCTCAGCTACATCCCCTAATGGTGTAGAGGTACCGTGCACATTAATGTAATCTATATGCTCAGGTGTAATATGAGCATCCAGAATAGCTTTTTGCATGACCTCCATAGCACCTAATCCTTCAGGGTGCGGAGCAGTAAGATGATAGGCATCTGCGGTAGAGGCACATCCGACTACTTCTGCATAGATTTTTGCACCTCTCGATTTTGCTGACTCATACTCTTCCAGGATCAGTGCGGCACCGCCTTCCCCTAGGACAAAACCATCTCTGTTAGCATCAAAGGGCCTTGAGGCAGATTGTGGATCATCATTTCGTGTGGATAAGGCTTTCATTGCCGAAAAACCTCCAATGCCTGCCTTAGTTACAGAAGCTTCTGAGCCACCTGTAATCACTATCTCTGCTCTTCCTAGTCTTATAAGGTCAAAAGCATTAGAAATAGATTGGGTAGAGGAGGCACAGGCTGAAACAGTGCAATAGTTAGGACCTCTAAAACCATACTTCATAGAAATATGACCTGCAGCTATGTCTAGTATGAGTCTAGGAATGAGGAAAGGGCTGTATCTAGGCTTGCCCGCTAAGGTAGCCTGCTCCACTTCTTTTTCTATCGACTCAAAACCACCTATTCCACTAGCCCAGATAACACCTGCTCTACTGAGGTCTATTGTCTCTAGATCTATTCCGCAGTCAGCCATGGCTTCATTTACTGCTACCATAGCAAACTGGCTAAAACTGTCTAACCTTTTGACTTCTTTTCTTTCAAAATAGTCCAAAGGATCATAATCCTTTACTTCACATGCAATCTTAGTCTTAAAGAGCTCTGGGTCAAATTTTGTGATGATATCAGCACCACTTTTACCACTAAATAAGCTCTCTACATAGGAAGGATATGTATTTCCTATAGGAGTTATGGCACCTATACCTGTTACGACTACCCTTTTCATAAATCTTATAAGATCAGTTACATAAAATGATACATGAAGATAAAAAAAGTCCACTAGCAGTAGCCAGTGGACTTTTATTACTTTGATATTTCTATTCTAAGCCTTCGCTTTTTCCAAGTAAGTGATAGCATCACCTACTGTGCCTATTTTTTCAGCTTCTTCATCTGGAATAGCTAGGTCGAATTCTTTTTCAAATTCCATAATTAGTTCGACAGTATCTAGAGAATCTGCCCCTAGATCGTTAGTAAAACTAGCCGCATTAGTGATTTCTGATTCATCAACCCCTAATTTATCGACGATGATCTGTTTTACTTTGTCTGCAATTTCTGACATAATAAGTACTTTTTGATTTTAGTGGCGCAAAATAAGGTAATTGTTATCTACCAACAAAGCTTATTTTCCTATTTTATAAATGTTTTGAAGCTCTTGAGACTCTTTACAATGCTTATACAACTATAGCACTAGCTCAATACCTCCAAAATACACGTTCTTAATGATTAAATAATTTAGAAAGTTCCATTCCAAAAACTTATGAGCTTAATTTTACATATCTTTAGTAATTGTATTATATACACCAAGTCCTAACTTATATCTCCTATTTTGAGTAAAATAAAGATCACAGACCGCCAAAAAACCAAGATAATAGCCACTATTGGCCCAGCTTGTAACACTAAAGAAGGCCTCAAAGCACTTGTGCAAGAAGGTGTCGATGTCTTCAGACTTAATTTCTCACATGGCACCCATGCAGATCATCTGAAGGTTATAGAATTAGCAACAGAGATTATAGAAGAATACAATGTGCCTATAGGCTTACTCGCAGACCTGCAAGGACCCAAAATAAGAGTAGGAGAAATAGAAGGTGGAAAGCTAGAACTGATTCAAGGCGATATCCTGACCTTTGTCTCTGAGCCATGTATAGGTACTCGAGCTCAGATATACATGAGTTACAAGAATTTTGCCTCAGATGTCAATAAAGGTGAAAAAGTATTATTAGATGACGGGAAGCTAGTACTAGAAGTTGTAGAAACCAACAAAAAAGATACAGTCAAACTAAAGGTACTTTTCGGTACCAATATCGCCTCTAATAAAGGTGTCAATCTGCCGGATACTGCTATTTCTCAGCCCTCACTTACTTCTAAAGATCTGAAAGATCTGGCATTTATCTTGACGCAGCCTATTAATTGGATAGCCCTTTCTTTTGTAAGACATGCCAATGATATTACGGAGCTTCAGAAAATCATAAAGGAAAATAACCATTATGCCAAGGTTATAGCAAAGGTGGAAAAACCAGAGGCCATTAAAAACATCAAGCAGATTATCAAAGTCTCTGATGCCATAATGGTAGCAAGAGGAGACTTAGGTGTAGAAGTACCTATGGAAAAGCTACCCGCCATGCAAAAGGATATCATCAGACGATGTATACAAAGGGCTAAGCCGGTCATAGTAGCGACGCAGATGATGGAAAGCATGATAGAGAATCCCTCTCCTTCTAGAGCAGAAATAACAGATGTGGCCAATGCTGTACTAGATGGCGCAGACTGTGTAATGCTGAGTGGAGAAACCTCTGTAGGAAAGCATCCCTACCTCGTCGTCAGAGCGATGAACAAAATAATAGGTGAAGCAGAAAAACACTACGAACTACTAAACAAAAGACCTAAGCCTGGCAAGGATTCCAAAACCTTCCATAGTGATACCATCTGCATCACTGCCTCCAAAATGGCTGAAGATATCAAGGCCAAAGCACTGCTGGGAATTACCGTTTCTGGCTATACTGCCTTTAGAGTATCCAGCTATAGACCTAAGACTAATATCTATATCTTTTCTTCTGTCAGACCCATGCTAGGCACCATGAACCTCATCTGGGGAGTAAAGGCCTTTTATTATGACAAGTTTACGTCCACAGACCAGACAATAGAAGACCTTTGTGAAATTTTAAAGGAAAAAAAGTTGTTAAAAACAGGGGATGTGGTGGTCAATACGGCTTCTATGCCATTGCATAAGCGTTTTATGACCAATACCGTAAAAATCACCATCGTAGATTAATACCTAACTTTGTAATCTTTTATTCACAGGACTACATTCTGTGATATAAATCACAATGGGATAAAATGAAACATTTATTGGCAATTGTTCTCTTTTCTATGGGAATAATAGACTGTATACATGGCCAACCTGGCATGTATCAGGAGTCTGAAATCGAATACCAAACTATCTTTTTTGAAGCTCAAGAAGCGAAGTACAAAGGAGATACTGATAAGCAGATAGAGCTCCTCAGCAAACTCATCAAAAGAGATAAAACGAATGCAGCCGTCTACGCAGAACTGGCTAGAACATATATGGCCATCAGCAACCTAGAGCTGGCGCAAAAAAATGCTAAAAAAGCACATCAGCTAGATCCCAATAAAGAATGGTATCTACTCACGCTTGCAGAAATATATGAATCCAGTGAACAAAGGTCTGCTGCCATAGACTGCTACAACAAACTAAAACTTATCAACCCTAGAAACCCCACCATCTATCACAAAGCTGCCCAGTTGCTACTCCATGAAAAAAGACCAGAAGAAGCAGTAGCTAATCTTGAAAAATTGCAAGTAGAGCAAGGTGTAGATGAGGAGACCTCCAGACGTATCTTTGACATACACAAAACGACAGGAGATCGTAAGAAGGCCGTCTCTACGCTTCAGAACTTGATAGCCGCATATCCTGACAACGTAAGGTATATGGGAAATCTCGCTTCTTATTTTATGGAAATCGGTGAGCCAGAAAATGCAAAAGACATCTACGAGCAGATTCTTATGCTAGATCCTAACCACTCTAAGGCCAACATAGCCCTCGTCAAAAAGAGCAGCAGTAAAAGCGAAGGCAGCTCAAAACTGACGGCCCTCATTCCTATAATGGAAAACAAAAACTTACCATTAGACGATAAGATAAAAGAGCTCATGCCTTACCTGACCACCATGAAGAAAGGTGATGCCAGCACGGAAGACCTGACTCTACTAAGTAGTAAACTTGTCGCTCTATATCCCGAAGAAGCTAAGGCTTATTCTTTACTAGGTGACGTCATGTTTTATCAAGGAAAGTTTAAAGAATCAGAAAGCAATTATAGAAAAGCCATAACGCTAGATGATCGTAAATTTTCTTTATGGTCTCAGTATCTTCAGAATCTATGGGAGTTAGAAAAACTAGCAGACATGAAAAATATGTCTGAAGAAGCCATTGATCTCTATCCCAATAAAGTAAGTGCTTTTATCTATCATGCTATCAGCCTAGCAAAAGACAAGAGTGAGGCTAGCTCCTACTTGGAAGAAGCACAAATGGTCGCTGGAAAAAACCCTATGCTATCCACTCAGATTTCCATTACTAAAAACTGGATATCCAACGAGAAGTTATCAAAGGATGAATTGAAAAAGCTAAATCTTAAGTCCATCTCTGAACCTCTCTTTTTTGAGCTCGCTGCTGACCTCTACCAAAGAGCAGGAGATTCTAATATGGCAACTCAGCTGTATAAGCAAGCGATAAGATTAGGGGCGGGCGAGACTAGAATAAATCAGAAAGCAGGACTTGAGTAATGTTATTACAAGGCTAAGTAAGCTGAGCTTAGCTTCATTCGTGCTCAGCATGTTTTTTTTAGCCAGCTTATCGTCCTGCAAGACTAAGAAAAGTATTCCTGTAATTATTTCAGAGCAGTCATTCTTGACCCCAGAGGAAGCCAAAGATAGATTACTGAATCAACCAGAAATAAATTTTTTTTCTGGAAAAGCAAAGATATCTATCAGCTCTAAATTTGGCAAAGAGAAAGGCACACTGTACACAAGAATAAAAGCAGATAGTGTTATCTGGGCTGCTGTAAAAAAGCTAAGCGTAGAGGGCGGGAGAATCTTGATAACTAAAGATTCAGCTTCTATGATAAACAGACTAGAAAAGAGCTTCCTCACTAAACCTCTAGATAAGATAGCAGAGAATTATGGCTTGGCCGCAGATTACCATTACTTAGAAAAGCTCTTCTTAGCACAGACACCAGCGCTAGACACCACCACCTTATGGGAACAGTCTGAAGATAGTCTACACTACACTATAAAGACAATTGCCCAAGATATCGTCCACACGTTCCACTTAGATAAACGAGATGGAACTGTCACCTCTGGAACCTTCCGTGATAAATTTGTATCCGATGGTTCCTGGATCTATAGTGATTATCGCTTAGTCAAAGAAGGTATCCTGCTCCCCTTTTATAGAAAGTATGAGCTAACTATGGGAAATGATGAATATCTTAGCCTCGAGATAAAATATTCTGAGATAGAACTGGACGAACCTAAGGATATCAAATTCTCCATCCCTTCCCACTATTCTAGAATGAACTAAAAGTCATATGCGTTTTATCTTATCCATCATTTTCATTTCTATTGTAGCCCTTTCCACTGCTCAGCAGTCTAGGCAAGACCTTGAAAAAGCGAGATTGGACATCATTAGGAATATAGAGGAAACCCAACAAAAACTTGCCACTGCAGAAGCCAACAAAGAATCTACCTTATCACAACTCAATGCCCTAGAAAAACAAATAGACGCAAGAACAGCCCTCATAAACAACCTGCAAAAAGATGCCACCCTTAGCCAGGAAACCATCCAGACAGAAACAGTCAGCCAAGAAGAAACGGTGTCTACTAACGAGGACCTTACGGAAGATTATTACAAGCTGCTCAGAATCAGATACAGAAACAAACTGCTGAATAAAAATTTCTCTGCCCTATACAATTCAGAAAGACTGAATGAGCTAATAACCAAATGGAAGTACCTAAAAACTTTTGAGAGTATGCTCATCGCTAAGGGTTCAGAGATCAATAACTTGGATGATAAAGCTGAAGAAATAGAAGATAACATTCAGAGCGAAACCATAATCCATTCTTCACTAATAGAGCAAGAAATAGCAGCTAGGGACTCGTTAAAGTTACTAATGAAAAATCTTAGTTCCTTAGCTACAAAAATGACATCCGAGGAAAGGACTATAAAGCAAATGCTAGAACAACAAACCCTGACAAGAGAACGCTTTAATCAAGCTATAGAAAATTCAATTTTTAGCTCGATGACTACTAGCTCTAGCACTCCAGTTCCTAGTCCTGCTGCTACCTCCACTCTCAGTTCCAAGACCATTACCGAAAAAAAAGGCTTCCTTCCATGGCCCTTGCAAAATGCGACCCTCACAACAAGATATGGACCACAAGCCCACCCTACTGTAGCGGGCATTATCGTGGACAATAAAGGGATAGATATAAGCTCCACATCACCTTCCGTAACGGCCATCTATGAAGGAGAAGTCATAAGCGTGGCTGAGGTGAAAGGCAGTGGACTAACCATTATCGTCAAGCACCAAAACGAAGTGTACAGCGTCTATTCCAATCTAGAAAATGCTCTTGTTAATAGAGCAAGTAGAGTCGTACAAGGAGAACAGCTAGGCATAGCAAAAAGAAATAATAATGGGCAAGCTAAAATGCATTTCGAAATATATCAGGGCAAGCAAAACCTCAATCCCAACCACTGGCTTAAAAACAACTAACCAAAAACAGAAACGCTATGAGTGATCAGTGGAATGTAAGTAAAGACAAGAATAAAGGTCTAAAGAAAAAGATAGAGAAGGCCGTCTTAGTGGGAGTGATATCTGAAAAGCAATCAGAAGAGCAGGTAACAGAATACCTTGCTGAGTTGGAATTTCTAGCTATGACCGCAGGTGCTCAAACCATTAAAGTATTCACTCAGAAACTTAAGAATCCACATATCAGAACCTATGTCGGAAAAGGGAAGCTAGAAGAAATAGTAGACTACTGTGAACTCAAGGACATAGACCTAGTCATCTTTGATGATGACCTCACAGGCAAGCAAACTAATATCTTAGAGCAAGAGCTGAAAAGAAAGATAGTAGATAGATCCTCCCTGATCCTAGATATTTTTGCAAGCAGAGCACAGACTGCACAGTCAAAGACACAAGTAGAGCTAGCGCAAATGCAATACATGCTCCCCAGACTGCGAGGCCTATGGACTCACCTAGAAAGGCAGCGAGGAGGTATAGGTATGAGGGGGCCAGGTGAGATGGAAATAGAAACGGATAGACGTATCATCCGAGACAAGATCTCCTTACTCAAAAAAAGACTGGATAAAATAGATCAGCAAAATAGAACACAAAGAAAAAACAGAGGACAGCTCATCAGGGTGGCCCTCGTAGGCTACACCAATGTGGGTAAGTCTACCATCATGAACTTGCTCTCAAAATCAGAAGTCTTTGCCGAGAATAAGTTATTTGCAACTCTAGACACCACCGTCAGAAAAGTAGTCTTTGGCTCTATGCCTTTTCTGCTTTCTGATACCGTAGGATTTATCAGAAAACTACCTCACCACTTAGTGGAAAGCTTTAAGTCTACACTAGATGAAGTAAGAGAAAGTGATCTTTTAGTACATGTAGTAGATATGGCCCACCCACAATACGAAGACCATGTCAAAACCGTCAACCTAACCCTCCAAGATCTAGGCTGTACAGAAAAGCCTACCCTCATGGTATTCAATAAACTAGACTTGTATAGAGAGAAGTATTTTGACGAACTGCTAGATCAAGAAACCAAAGATGAGATCCTCAACGAAACTCAAAAACGACTGACAAATACTTACGAATGTGAAACCATTTTTATCTCTGCGCTAGGCAAAGAAAACATTACTGCATTCAGAGATAAGCTACAAAAAATGATAATGGACCAATATGAAATAAGATATCCTTATCAGACTAAGACATGGGGTTAGTCAGTACTAAATTTATTCTTCGAACTACTTCCTATAAGCCGAACCTGATGATACGGTTCCTAAACTTTAAAGGTCTATTTCGACTCCGCTCAACACAGGCGTTTAGGACCTTTAATTTTTTCCTTGAAAGGAAAAAACCTGCCCATGATTAAATGCCTGTTAAGTTTAAAGTTCATTCTTCGAACTACTTCCTATAAGCCGAATCTGATGATTCGGTTCCTAAACTTTAAAGGTCTATTTCGACTCCGCTCAACACAGGCGTTTAGGACCTTTAATTTTTTCCTTAAAAGGAAAAAACCGTTTAGTCAGGTTCGAAACCGAGAACTATATTAAATTGTCCGTAGCCATCAAAGCCAGAAGCATTAGGATCCTTATCAAATCCCCATCCATAATCGAAGCCTAACAAACCAAACATCGGTAAGAAAACCCTTACACCAAAACCAGCTGAACGCTGAAGATCAAAAGGATTGAATTCTTTGAAACTAGACCATGAGTTACCCCCCTGTACAAAACTGTGTACGTAGATGGCAGAGTTAGGATTGGTAGAGAGTGGATATCTGAGCTCTAAAGTGAATTTATCAAATACAGCTGCCCCACCATTTCTGTTCTCCGCAAAGGCCTCTTGCTGATAACCTCTTAAGGAAAGAATATCCTTTCCAGTAATGCCTACTGATTGATTATTGAGTCCATCACCTCCTATCTCAAATCTCTCGAAAGGAGATATGCCTATGTCATCGTTATATGAGCCTAGGAAGCCCAGCTTGATAGAAGAAGCGAGTACAAACTTACCTGTAACATTAAAGTACCACTCAGCATTAAATCGCCACTTATGATATTCTAAGAATTGGAATTTTTTAGACAACTTTCTTTCTTCTATTGCTTGGTCTATTTGAGCTTGAGTGGGAGGGTTTCCTGGGCCTCGCTCTAGTCTTATAACTTTTTCTATTTCCTCAGCTTCACCCTCCTCTAATTCTCCTGGTATACAATCTCCAGAATCACATTTTCTGAATAAGGAATAAGGAGGAGTCGCTTGTACAGATAATGATATTCTAGATCCTCTTCTTGGATAGATAGGATCTGCGACAGAACTTCTAGTAATGGTCTGATTGATACTGAAGTTCTTAAAACTACCTTGTCCTATAGGAACGTTTCTACCACTTGCATCTCTAACTGAGAAATTTCCAAAACGGTAATCTTCTAATTTTATCCACTCTGCAGTGAAGGTCGTATTGATAGAGAAAAAATCATCTGGCCACTTAAGTTGAGTACCTAAGCCAGCAAATAACCTGGTAATATTCAGTTTTCCGGCACTACTTATAGTTTGATCAAAGGCAGAATGTACACCTCCTACTGTAAACGAAGTAGGCTTTTTACCTCCTAGCCATGGCTCAGTAAACGAGGCATTATAAGATCTGAAGAATCGACTATTCGATTGTATTCTGAGTGACAACTTCTGACCATCACCCTGAGGTAATGGACTCCAAGTGGATTTGTCTTTTATGTTCTTTATCGAGAAATTATTGAAAGTCATACCCAGTGTTCCTATCAGCCCACTTGCTTGTCCACCATATCCAGCCGATAGCTCCAGCTGATCTGATGGTGTTTCTTCTAGAGGGTATTCGATATCCACAGTACCATTTGCTTGATTAGGTTTTGGTTGAGGATTCATATTCTCTGGATTAAAATATCCAAGATTCATCAGTGATCTCTGCGAACGGATAATATCAGATCGGCTAAACTTATTGCCCGGCTTAGTCCTCAGTTCTCTTCGGACTACATGCTCATGTGTTCTATCATTACCAGAGATGATAACATTAGATATGACCGCCTGCGCACCCTCAGAAATCTGTATCTCTAGATCAATGGCATTATCAGTAACCGCTACTTCTACAGGGTCAACATTAAAAAACAAATAACCATCATCTAGGTATAAAGAAGATACATCTCTTCCATCCATACTGAATGACAACTGCCTTTCTAAGGTTTCCGGATTATAGATGTCGCCTGGCTTTATTGCGAGGACATTGCTCAGCTGATCACTCGTATACTTAGAGTTTCCACTCCAGCTTATATTCCAGAAGTAATATTGCTCCCCTTCCTCTAGAGTCAGAAATAACTGTAGATGACCATCCAGTCTTCTCACCATAGAATCAGAAACTATAGTCGCATCACGATAGCCGTTCTTATTGTAGAAATCTATAATCGCCTGCTTATCCAGTTTGTAGTCTTCTTCTACAAACTTGGATTTCTTGAAGATGGTGCCCATCTCTTTGGTCTCCTTCATTTTTCGCTTCAGCTTGGTATCTGAAAACTTTCTATTACCGAGAATGACAATATCACTGATCTTGACTCTCTCATTTTTCTGGACATCAAAAACCAATCTTACAGCACTTTCCTTCAGTTCATCTTCTATTTCAGTTATCGTTACTTCTGCATCTAGAAATCCTTTTCCGTGGTAATTATCTTCCAGTTTTATTTTAGCTAGATTCTTTAGGTCTTCTGTAACGATAGATCCTTTTATCAAGACTGCATCTATAATATCTACCAGTTCACTGTGCTTGTTTTTTGATTCTCCTTTTATGCTATATCTGGAAAGTGTCGGTCTTTCCACTAAGATTATTTCTAACCAGATCAGGCCGTCCTCTATTTTCTCCTGAACAATCTGGACGTCCTCAAATAATTTCAATTTTAATAAGGCCTTGATTGCTTTAGGAATATCATCGCCTGGAATAGTGATTTCTTTCCCTTCTCGGAGGGCAGCTATAGACTTGATAGCTGTTCTATCACGGTTCACTGCTCCAGTGATTTTTATACCTCCTATGTTATAGCTGTTCTTTTCAGTATAGTCATAGACTGGAATATCTATCTGAGCAGTAACTGTTACCGTGCCTATTACTAACAACGAAAACAAAAGGAAACAAGAAATGAACCTCATTATGTGGATTGAATATAATACGAGTAAAAAGGGGCAAAAATAGCCATTTATTAGAGCCTACCTTAAAGAATGTAAATCTAAGGCAGATAGCGCTTATAGTAGCTGCTTTAACTATAATTTAAGCTCATACGAGCGCTGTACGAGACATTATATCCCACCTTAACAAGTTGTTTCAACTAGAAATGATCTTAATTAATCTAGTTGCTCTGAGATCCGGCCAAAACGGCGTTCCCTGTTCTGATACCCTAAAATGGCTTCGTAAAGCTCATTCTCACCAAAGTCTGGCCAAAAAATGTCTGTAAAATAGAATTCCGTGTACGCAATTTGCCACAATAAGTAATTACTGACTCTATGCTCTCCACTAGTCCTTATAAGTAGCTCTGGGTCAGGAATCTTAGAAGTGGTCAGATGCTGAGATATCATATCCGCAGAAATCTCGTCTGTCTGGATGTCACCATTCTTCACTTTTTGAGCTATCGCTCTAGTGGCCTCAGTAATCTCCCATCTAGAACTGTAGTTAAGAGCAAGATTTAGTGTCATCTTTTTATTACTCTTAGTCAGCTCTATACCTTCTAGTAGTGCATCGTAGGTTTTCTTAGGCAATTGCTTCAGATCCCCTATTGCTTCGAGTTTAATATCATTTTTGTGTAGGGTTTTCAACTCTTTCTTCACCGTTTCCACTAATAAGTGCATGAGTGCATTGACTTCAGTCTTGGGTCTATTCCAGTTCTCAGTGGAGAAAGCATACAGTGTTAAGTGCTCTATACCTATCTTAGAAGCCGCTTCTGTAACGGTCCTTACAGACTTTACACCATTTCTATGCCCGAAAATCCTAGGTTTACCATTGCTTTTTGCCCAGCGGCCATTCCCATCCATAATGATGGCTATGTGCTTAGGTAAGCTAGATAAATCAATCTTATCCAAAATAGTACTCATCTTAATGTAGTTTGTCCTGATTCAGGACTCGAGCTATGAAAAAACATCTAAATTTAGTAACTAATTAGGGAATCTGTTTTTATGACACTTCTATTGACAGTAAAAAGTAGGTTATCATGAAATTATATCAGCTATTATTTCTAATAATATCTTTGGCTTTCTTTTCTTGCAAAAGTGACCCCTGCTCTACAAAGGATGGTTTTATAGAGACTTTTGAAAGTTTCAAAAAAGAATATGAAACTAATAAAGCAGAACTCACTCAAGAACAGTTAGTTGATTATGACCAAAGATTTGAATCTTTAGTCAATACCTGCTACAAAAAATTCAAGCCAGATCTTAGCCTAAAGGAACGTCAAAAATTTTGGCAAGAAGCCATAGGTTTTCTTATCAGCCGTCATGATGGAAAATTCAGCTTGGAAATTTCTGATACTATGGAGAACCCCTTCTATCAGTACATAAAAGATGAAGTAATGGAATTGCTCAAAGAATCAGGCGCAAGTTATCTGTTCTCTCTTCAGCAAGTTTTCAAAGACGAATTACCTAAACTAATGGAATTGTTTTCTACCGAAATAGAGAATTTCGGGAAAGAACTACTGAACATATTTGATAATTAATAAAAAGTAAAAGACAGCAGAGCATTTACTTTTCGGAGCTCTATAGTCTTGTATTATGTACGATATAGTTCTTACCTTCATTACTGCCTTTCTGATGACTTTTTTTGCGATACCTTCTATCATAAGTGTCGCTAACAAAAAGCAGCTGGTGGATCTTCCAGGGGAGAGGAGGGCCCATCAGGTAAGTACTCCTTCTCTGGGTGGCATCGGCATTTTTGCGGGAACTATCTTCGCAATTATACTATGGACACCTTTCAGATACTTTGGAGATCTACAATATATACTCTGTGCCTTTATCGTCGTCTTCCTCATAGGTGCCAAAGATGACATAGACCCTATAGCTGCAAATAAAAAATTTATCGGGCAATTGTTTGCTGCAGGCATCCTGATCTTTTTTTCAAAGATTAGAATCACTAGCTTCTATGGTCTCTTTGGGATTACAGAATTGCCTTTACCTTTCAGTGTGGTACTGACCTTTATTATTATTGTTTTGATTATCAATGCCTTTAATCTTATAGATGGTATCAATGGTCTCTCAGGAAGCATAGGTGTTCTGATGGCTATCACCTTTGGTACTTGGTTTTTTGTAGTGGACAGAATAGAACTTGCTACTCTCTCCTATGCGCTAGCTGGTTCGGTAATGGCCTTTTTGTATTACAATGTCACTCCAGCAAAAATATTTATGGGAGATACTGGCTCCTTGCTACTAGGTCTTATCGCCTCCATCCTAGCTATCAATTTCATAGAACAACATCAAGTAATTGCTCGGGATAACATACATGCTTTCGGAGCGCCTCCTGCAGTAGCAGTGGGCATACTTATGTTACCCATCTATGATACCTTCAGGGTTTTCATCATGCGGATGCTGAAAGGGAAGTCGCCTTTTAGTCCAGATCGCAACCACATACATCACCTCTTGCTTAACACTGGTCTTTCCCATATGCAGTCCACAGGTATTCTGATAGTTGTGAATATATTTTTTATAGGTATCGCTTACAAGTTTCAGAACATAGGTACACTTAATCTTCTATTACTCCTATTTGCAATAGCCACCTTACTAATTATCTTTCTCTACCTCGTTCTCAAAAACAAAAGCCAGAAAGTAAAAAAGTCTGTTATCTAAAAATCAAGCTTCAATGAATTTCATTTATGTGTTCTTAGGGGGTGGGCTGGGTGCTATGACTCGTTATAGTATGTCAAAAATATTACCTACTGTGGAAGGAGGATTTCCCTTAGCTACTTTTGTAGCTAATGTTATCAGTTGTATCGTGCTAGGCTTGCTCATGGGGACCCTTATGCAAAGAGAACTCAGTACAAAGACACAACTCATTCTGATGACAGGTTTCTGTGGAGGCTTCTCTACTTTCTCCACCTTCTCAGCAGAGACCTTTAAACTTTTAGAACAAGGGCAGTTCCCTCTGGCTCTTGGCTATATACTATCTAGTCTTACCATCTGTCTAGTCTGCATCTTTATCGGAATGAAGTTGGCAGAAAGCCTATAAAAGAAAAAGTCTTTGCAGCTGACTGCAAAGACTCTTCTTTAAAATAGAAATTAACTTACTTACTCAATCACAAGTAATTCGATTATTCTTATTGTTTGACAAACTTATGCACTCTGTTCTCATATCCGTTATCATAATACAATAGATACAGACCTGCATCGTACTCATTCAGGTCTATAGTCAAGCTATTGTATCCTGCCCTTAGTGGGTACTGAGAAATCTGTCTGCCATTCATGTCCATAATTCTAAGAGAACTATTGTCACTGAAGAGTTTATTTATCTCTAGAGTGATTGCACTACTTGCTGGATTAGGGTACAACTTTGTTATCAGTTCTTCTAGCATACTATCGTCCCAGTCTGCGCTTTCTCTAGGTGGCAATAAAACTGCCTCTCCTGTTCCTCCTCCAGTAAACCCTGGAGCAGTAGTAAATTGCTTACTACCTGACCAGTCTGACCAGTTGCCTATCTGGCACTCATGGCTTACTTGGTACTCGTAAGTTGTACTCGCTGTCAGACCACTCAGATATCTATAGTACAAGGTGGAAACATTGGTATTAGCCCAAGTATTAGATCCTACTGGTCTGTATCTAAATTGATTAGCAACTTGACCATAGGGTTGTGGCGTATAGATATAAGCATTGTTAGCAGTTACCGCATTGAAATACATTTTATCTCCCTCTGTAGCTTCGCAGTTGGCCTGGCCACCTGCTGTCGTAAAGGTATGTGAGAAAGTCCATCCCATCCAGACAGAATTATCACATAAGTGGTTTACCTGAAACTCGTATTCTGTTCCGGGCTGCAGTCCTGTAAGATACCTGTAGTAACTATCGTCAGTATCAGTCGTGACCCAGTCCGTCGTTCCTGTAGGTCTGTATCTAAAACTATTACCTACTTGGCCATAAGGCTGAGAGGTATAGATATAGGTTTTTGTTTCTGTCGTGCTGCTGGAAAATAACCTTACATCGTAGAGAGGTCCACAATTAGTCAGTTGGCCCTGAGTTGTAAAAACCTCAGATGAACTGTAATCACTCCATTGTCCTGCACTACAGACATGTCTTACCTGGAACTCATAATCAGTACCAGGCTCTAGACCACTTAGATATCTGAAGTAGTTAGCTCCTACATCCGTGTAAGACCAAATAAATGAGCCGACAAAGCGGAATCTAAATTGATTATTGACAGCACCATAAGGTCTAGAAGTATAGACATAGGCTTGTGTCTCTGTAATAGAACTGGTCGTCAAACTAGACGACAGCAATTGGTTGCACAAGTTGGTATTTGTGTCCTCTAAGGTTGTAAAGGTACTTTCTGGACCATAGATGTAATCAGACCAGTCTCCTTCACAACATTGCTTTCTTACCTGATACTCATAAGTTGTACCCGGCATTAAGCCTGATAGCAGTTGGTAGTAGTTAGTTGTAGCTTGTGTTTCAGTCCAGTTAGCAGTCCCCTCTTCTCTGTATCTAAAACTTACCGTCTGCTCATAATCTTCAGGGCTAGCAGTATTTAGATAAGCACTTCTTTCTGATATCTGTCCTGCATACAGTGTCGTCAGTCCTCCACATTTCTTTTCTGCTGGAAAGATATTATGGATCACATATCTGGTATCATAATAAGTGATGATTCTAGTACCGAAAGTAAATGGAATAGGGTCCCATGAGTCACTTCCATCTAAGAACCATCCATTGTTATCTCCACCCCATCCCCAATTAAAGTGGAAATAGGCATCTGGCTGATTAGGGTCAGGATCAAGAAAATAACCGTAGCCGTCAGCTACCCAGGCATGCGCTCCTCCAAAAACACCATTGATATATGATTCTCCTGTCAGCATTAGTGGTCTTCCTTGATTAAGATCTTGGATAGCTATTCTTGCAAAATCACTGTCATTAGGATCATCAAAAAACCAATTTGCTGACTCGTCATAATTCCAAAACTCCACTAAGGCATCTCTCATATAACTCACAAAAGTAGACGTATAGGTGGTGCTATACTCTGTGTTAGTAGAGGCCCCTACATGGTAGATAAACTCTGCTACATCATCATTAGGACCGGAGAGAGAATCTGGCATATTTGACCAATTGTATGGCCTACAGAAATCTACAGATTGCTCACCGTATGTAGGATCGTCGTAACTGTTATAGCCATTACCTACCTCAGGATAATTATGATACTTTATAAGCTGAGACATTGCGATAGGCGCACAACCACAATATGTACCACCTGCAACATTATCTGGATCAGCTGCATCTCTTGGGGTAAAGGCATTATAGAACTCTCCTTGGTTCCAAGTAGTAGTGGTTAGTGGTGCCACAACCATCCCCTCAGGATCATCTTTCCCCAAGTATCTTTCTACCTCATTTTCGATCAGAACTGCCCATTCTTTTTGTATGGCAGGATTGGCTTTGATGTTATTTTCTCTGATATACTCGATACGCCTTTCGTGTTCTCCTAGACTTGCAAAGGCAGGAGCACTCTTTTCTGCATCAAAAACAAAAGAGCTTTCGTCAGAAAAAGCCAACACAGGGTTATATCTATCCTCTGCGGAAACTATTACGAAACCCTTAGGCTCCATATTGAAAATATAGTAAGCCTCACGATCTCTAGTCAATCTTGTGTACTGGTCTACAACTTTAAGGTCTTGTGCTTTTTTTACGGTATGATTAGACTTCATTGCAAAAGCTACTCTTGCAAGGTCTTTGGCTTTTTGCATAGGCACCTGGCTAGCAGAAAGTGTCATTGTGCCTGCCATCATCGCTGCAAAAATCATTAGGAAAAAATAGCTCTTAGTAGTTTGAGACATATTCTAAGTGTTTAAATGTTAGATTTAAAACGATAAGTAAATATCTATCGCCGCTATACTCTTAATGTAATCGGATGGGAAAAGGTTATCTATCGTCCCAGGTCAATGTTATAAAACATCTCCTACAGGGACTATTCTTACAAATATATGGGTAATTCCAACTGCAAATTGTCGTTAAGATATAGCTCTGGCTGTGCAGAACCAGGATTTAGATGCCCTTCCATGTTTTTACAGCGTACTCAGTCCGTTTCTGATCTTTGTCTCCCCCATAGATCAAGGTCTGGTTCCCTACTTCATCCTTTGCCAATTTTTTGAAAAAGTCCATACCCTTAAACATATCGTATGAGATCGTTTTGCTAGATTTTATCTCATATATATGCGTGGAATCTGCATCTTCGTACAATAGATCTATCTCATTGCCATGATTGTCTCGCCAGTAATAATAGTCTACTGGTAGATTACTATGTAGCGCTCTCTTATACTTTTCTGCTATTATGAAATTTTCAAAAATATGTCCATAGTTCCTATTAGTAGCGACAAGGTTTCCTTTTCGAATATTCAGCAGATAACATAGTAAACCCGTATCATAGAAATATAGCTTTGGACTCTTGGTCAATCTTTTATTATAGTTCTTATAAAAGGGAGGCAGCAAGAATAGAACAAAACTAGCCTCTAGCAGGGATAACCAGTTGTTAGCAGTGCTGTGGCTGACACCTGTATCTCGTGCAAGGTCAGAATAATTGAGAAGTTGGCCAGCCCTAGCAGCACACAGCTTAATGAATCTGCTGAAGGTGGTCATGTTCTGAATATTAGTCAGCTGGGTAATATCTCTTTTAATATAAGTTGCTAGATAGTCCTTATAATACTGATCAGGCTCTATTTTTCTATCATAGATAGCTGGATAAGCACCTTTAGTCAGCATGCTTGTGAGATCACCAGTCCAGATTCTACCGTTTTTCATTTCATCAAAGTCGTAAGGTAATAAGGTGAACAAGGCCACCCTACCAGCCAAGGACTGCGATATATGCTCCATCAGATTGAAATTCTGAGAACCAGAGAGCACAAACTGTCCCATCTTTCCTGAGTCATCTACAATACTCTGTATATACGAAAACAAACTAGGCACCTTCTGTGCTTCGTCTATGATTACCTTATCGTTGTACTCATTAAGAAAGCCCCTAGGGTCTCTACTTGCGTACTCATTATTATCAGGGTCCTCAAGATTAATGTATCTATATGAACTTAGACCATTTCTCAGCAAGGTTGTCTTCCCTGATTGTCGTGGTCCAGTGAGTACTACTACAGGGTATTTCTTTAGTTGTAAATTAATAGAATCTAGTATTCTCCTTTTTAGTGCCATACTACTGATATTCAGATACTTCTGAATGCAAAATTAGATATTATTTGCAGATTACACAAGATATATATTCAATATACACAAGATTTATTTGCAGATTACACAAGAAATATATTCAATATACACAGAATTTATTTGCAGATTACACAAGATATACTTGCAGATTACACATCAGTTATCTGCAAGCTACCACTTTGCAAATATTCAATTTACACAAGATTTATTTTCAATATACACAGAGATTATTTGCAGATTACACGAGATATATCTACAGATTACACCTAGTAAATATTTAATTTACAGAAGATGCATAGCAGATTATACGAGTGAAAAGATAGCTTAGGCTAAATTTCTTACCAAGATCTTAAGGGAAACAGCTCCTGGAAGCTCTACTTCTGTCCCTCCTTCAGCAGCGCCTAAGTCTAGACTATCAGCAAGGACTTCGGTCTTAATATATGAGCCGTATTGCTCGACAGCACCGCGAACTGATTCATGATCAGCTATAGTCACGGCGATTCTATCAGTAACATTAAAATCACTGTCTTTTCTTATGTTCTGAATTCTATTCACCAGGTCTCTCGCCATACCCTCTGCAATCAACTCATCGGTGAGACTAACATCTAGCGCAACTGTCACATCACCATCTTGAGCGATCTGCCAACCTGGAATTTCCTGTGCAGAAATATCGAAATCCTCGTAAGCCAACTCAAAAGTCTGACCATCTACTGCTACCGGGAAAGGCGCTTCTGGATTCTTTTCTATCTGAGTTATCTGCTCTTCGTCGAACTGCGAAATCAATGCTGCAACCGCCTTCATATGCTTACCCAACTTCTTACCTAGGGTCTTAAAGTTAGGCTTGATCTTCTTCTTTATGACACCACTGGCATCTTTGAGGTATTCTATTTCCTTGACATTTACTTCTGCTAGTATCAGATCCTCTACCGCTCTCACCTGCCCTTCGAATTTATCATCCAGAATAGGAATAAGAATTTTATTGAGGGGTTGTCTTACTCTCAGCTTTTCAGCTTGTCTGAGTGATAACACTAACGAGCAGATGCGCTGAGCATAATCCATACGTTGCTCGAGATCACTATCTATCACCTCAGCTTCTGCCCCAGGGTATAAGGCTAAGTGTACAGAGCTGTGGCTGTCTTTTCCAGTTGCTTCATTGAGGTTCTTGTACAACCAGTCCGCAAAGAAAGGAGCAATAGGTGCCATGAGCTTAGAGATAGTGCTGAGGCAAGTGTAGAGGGTCTGATAGGCCGCAATCTTATCAGCAGAATACTCCCCTTTCCAGAATCGTCTTCTACATAATCTGACATACCAGTTACTGAGATGCTGATCTACAAACTCCTGAATCTTTCTAGCTGCCCGCGTCGGCTCATAATCTTCATAGTCTGCCTCTACTTTAGTCACCAATGTATTTAACAGAGAGATTACCCATCTATCTATTTCTGGTCGGTGCTCTAGTCCTATCTCTTTCTCGCTAAATTCAAAGCCATCTATATTCGCGTAAAGCGCAAAGAAGGAGTAAGTATTATACAAAGTCCCAAAGAACTTTCGCTTCACTTCTTCTATACCCGCAATATCAAACTTCAGGTTGTCCCATGGATTAGCATTAGCCATCATGTACCATCGGGTGGCATCAGCGCCATGCTTTGCTAGTGTCTCAAAGGGGTCCACAGCATTCCCTAGACGCTTAGACATTTTCTGCCCATTCTTATCTAGAACTAAGCCATTAGAAACAACATTCTTAAAAGAGACTTTATCAAAGACCATAGTGGCTATCGCATGCAAAGTATAGAACCAACCTCTCGTCTGGTCTACGCCTTCTGCAATAAAATCAGCTGGGAAGTTCCTTTCAAAGACATCTTTGTTTTCAAAAGGATAATGCCACTGCGCATACGGCATAGACCCGGAGTCAAACCATACATCTATTAGGTCTGCCTCCCGCTTCATTTCTTTGCCTGAAGGGCTGACCAGCGTGACATCATCTATATAGGGCTTATGCAAGTCCTCAGGTACGGACTGACTAAGACCCAGAGCGGCATTGGCTTTGGCGATTTCGTTACTCAATTCTTCTATAGAACTGATGCATATTTCTTCTTCCTTATCAGCTGTTCTCCAGATAGGGAGCGGGATGCCCCAAAATCTAGAACGGGATAGATTCCAGTCTAATAGATTCTCTAGCCAGACCTGGAAACGACCTGTTCCTGTATGTGCCGGCTTCCAATTGATCGTCTTATTGAGCTCCGCCATTCTTTCTCTCATCTTAGACGAACTGACAAACCAGCTATCTAGAGGATAATAGAGAATAGGCTTATCTGTACGCCAGCAATGTGGGTAGGAGTGGTCGTACTTTTCTACTTTAAAAGCACGATTTTCTTTTTTTAGCTTGACAGCAATACGGAGATCAGTAGACTCAAAACCATCCACGGCTCTCTCCTCGTCACTATAATATTCTGCTCTTACATAGTCGCCTCCAAAATCTGACACCTCTTCCACAAACTTTCCTTGACTATCCACGAGAGGCACTAATTCCTTACCTCTTCTTACTAAGATAGAAGGTACATCGTTTTGCATGCAGACTCTATAATCATCAGAACCGAAAACAGAAGCGGTATGCACTATGCCAGTACCATCTTCCGTAGAAACAAAGTCTCCGAGAATGGCCCTAAAAGCATCTCCACTTTCTGGCTGCACATAAGGCATCAGTTGCTCATAATGGATACCTTCTAGCTCTCCACCCCTCATGGTCTTAATGACTTTCCATGGAATCAATTTACCAGAAGGATCATAATCTTCTATTGCTACTTCTTTGCCTTCTTCTTTTAGGTACTTGCCCATCAGCTCAGTGGCGAGAATAACCGTGATAGGCTCCTTAGTATATGTATTGTAAGTCTGTACCAGAGAGTACTCTATTTTAGCCCCTAGCGCAACAGCACAATTAGAAGGCAGTGTCCAAGGTGTCGTCGTCCAAGCTAAGAAGTAGACAGAGTTAGGGTGGCCATCGAAAAGGAAAGCAGAGCTGTCATCATTGATGACTTTAAACTGTGCCGTAACCGAAAGATCTTTTATATCCTTATAGCAGCCTGGCATATTTAGCTCATGGGAACTCAGACCAGTTCCGGCAGCTGGAGAGTAAGGCTGTACGGTGTAGCCTTTGTATAAGAGGTCCTTCTTATAGAGCTGACCCAGCAACCACCAGACAGACTCTATGTAGTTATTATCGAAAGTAATGTACGGATCATCCAGATCCACCCAGTATCCCATCTTTCTAGTGATGTCATCCCACTGGTCTTTGAACTGCATGACGGTGGTACGGCAGGCCTGATTGTATTCTTCTACGGTAATCTTAGTACCGATGTCTTCTTTGGTGATACCTAGTGTCTTTTCGACATTCAGCTCTATGGGTAGGCCATGCGTATCCCAACCCCCTTTTCTTTCTACCCGCTTACCTTTCATGGTATGGAACCTGCAGAATAGATCCTTGACTGTACGGCCCATCACATGGTGGATTCCTGGCTTTCCATTGGCAGAAGGTGGGCCTTCGTAAAAGACGAAGGTGTTGTCTTCAGGTCTTTCCGATATACTCTTATCGAAGATTTTGTTTTCCTCCCAAAAGGCCAGTATTTCCTTATCTATTTCTGGAAGATTTAAACCTTTGTACTCTTTATACTTTGCCATATGTGGAAATAATTAATATATGGGGCAAAAGTAAGAATTCAGCACTTAAGAAGGCAAGGTGAATAACATTCTACCTTGAGCATGAATCACATTGGTTATGATTCACTTTGGGTAGCGAATTGGTCTCTACTTCAAAAGGTCGTATTCTTGAACAAGAACCTTGGCAGCTAAATTTAATTTTTCAGATAGATTACGGATCATCTTTACAGTTAATGATCGTTTTTTATTTAGTACTTCCGAAACTATACTTTTGGTGCCTATGACTCCTACAAGGTCTTTTTGTTTCAATTCTAGTTCTTCCATTCGAATACGAATGGCCGTAATTGGATCTGGAGCATCAATTGGGTAATTAGATTCTTCGTATTCCTCTATTAGCAGAGCTAACAACTCAGCTTCTTCACCTTGCTTGGAAGCTGGTACTGCATCAAATATTTGGTTCAGCCTTTCGAGGGCTTGGTCGTATTCCTTTTCTGTTCTTAATAATTTCATTTCAAATTGTATTGGCATCAATTTTATCGTATTCAGCATGTGTTCCAATGAATCTTATAAAAAGCCATTGTCTTTCGTAATTGACTTTTGCCACTAGCCGGTAATCATTACCTTTTATGTTAAAGACTACTCTTGAGTTTTTCAAAATACTTACCGATGCATAAAACTCTTTGATATCTGATGGTTTTAACCATTCTGCATTTTTGACGGTCTGATACCAAGTCTCGAGATATACCTTCGAATCATTATGCTTTTCCCAAAAGTTTCTAATAGTTCGCTTTGCTACTATTCTCTTCACAGCCCAAAGTTATTTAGATTGTTCGCAATATGCAAACATGAATACGTCCTAAGTTTATAATTGCCAAGAAGCATGCTCTAACTATTATTTTCAAACTTTCAATAATTATTGAAA
>CALLAE010000098.1 GCA_938002665.1 uncultured Saprospiraceae bacterium
AAAACGCAACTACAATCTCGACATCAAGAATCCTTATGAAGAGGTAGATCATCTTGAGAGTCCGGATGTCATATTAGGCAAACTGCAAGAAACCGAAAACAACATCAAGTCTATCCAAGAAGAAATCATTTCAGTACTCAATAAAGCCTTGTCTTAATATGCATTTACTCAAGTATTTTGACAAGTTGAGTCTTAAGCCAGTGAATTCGAAAGAACTAAAAGGTTTGATTTTGGATTTCGCCATTCGAGGTCGGTTGACAGAAGAATGGAGGCAGAAGAATCCTAGTGTTGAATCGGCTTCTGGATTATTTGATTCTATTCAAATAGAGAAAAAGAAATTGATTAAGGATAAAAAGATAAAAAAGGAGAAACCATGGATCGAGATAGAGACAAATAATATTCCGTTTGAGTTACCGCCTTCGTGGAAATGGTGTAGGCTTGGAGAAATTATTCACAATTTTGGACAGAAAAAACCAGATCAAAAATTCTCATACATTGACGTAGGTAGTATTGATAACATAAAAGGGAATATAAAAAGTGACTTTTCTGTTTTAAATTCTTCTGAAGCACCCTCACGTGCAAGAAAATTAGTCAAAAATGGATGCGTAATATATTCAACAGTAAGACCCTATCTATTAAACATTGCGATTGTTAAAGGGGAATGGGAATATGAGCCTATTGCAAGTACAGCATTTGCAATTTTGAATCCTTTGAAAGGCTGTCCTCCTGAATATCTTTATAGTTATCTCCGCTCAAATACATTTATTGAATACGTTGAAAGTCAAATGAAAGGAGTTGCATACCCTGCAATAAACGACCAAAAATTAATGAATGGTCTTGTTCCTTTACCTCCAGTTTCCGAGCAAAAATCTATCGTCCAGATTGTCAATCAATTGATGGAAGAATTCGATCAACTGGAAGCACAAACCAAAAAAAGAGTACAACTTCGACAAGAGTTTATTCAATCTTCATTGCGACAATTGACCACAGCCAATAGTGCTGAAGAATGGAAAAAATTACAACCCCATTTCACTTCCTTTTTTGATACCACAGAAAGTATAGACAAACTCAAAGAGGCGATTTTGCAATTGGCTGTACAGGGAAAGTTGACAAAGCAGTGGAGAGCAGACAATCCAGTTTCCCATTCTGGAGGGGGCGCAGGGGGAGGTATTGAGCCAGCATCTGTTTTATTGGAGAGGATTAAGGAAGAGAAAGCGAGATTGGTAAAAGAGAAGAAGATTAAGAAAGAGAAGCCTTTGCCAGAAGTGTCTGAAGACGAAAAACTTTACAAATTACCTTCGAATTGGATCTGGTGTAAGTTTGGTCATGTTGTACGATTTATGGCATATGGCACATCTCGCAAGACAAACGACAATAGTAATGGTGTACCAGTTCTTCGGATGGGCAATATAACATCAGACGGGAAATTAGTATTAGGTAATTTAAAATACATAGAAGCTGACTCTGAAGAATTACCTAAACTCTATTTAGAAAATGGTGACTTAGTTTTTAACAGAACAAATAGTTATGCCTTAGTTGGTAAATGTTCTGTCTATAATGAAGGGAACGAAAAATATACATTGGCTTCGTATTTAATTAAAGTAAGCCCTTTTGTAGATTCTTTAGATTCGTCGTATTTGAATAACTATATAATTTCCAAAGCATGTAGAAAACACCAAATTGAGCCTCAAATTACTGCTCAAACTAATCAAGCCAATTTCTCTGGTTCAAAATTAAAAAATATTAACCTCCCTTTGCCTCCTTATGAGGAACAAAGAGCCATTGTAAAAATTGTCAATCAACTGATGGCCTATTGCAATCAAATGAAATCCGAAATAGAAAATAGAAACTCACAGTCCAAAGGCTTTTTGAAATCATCCATAAGAGAAGTAATGCAGAAGACTGGAACCTTAGAAATAGTATAACGTTTATCGGAAAAGAAAATCCACCTACAGCCCTTAAGACTGTAAACGTAAAGTGGTGCTACTAATCCATTTTGGGAGTAAGTCATTGACCTTTATGCGTTTAGTTTAGTTATATCACTCAAATAAAATCAGTGAAATCCAGTAATCCATTATTAATCAGCGTTTCAGACTTTTATAGTATCCTCTCCCTTCCCTCTGATGTATGATAATCTGCATCACTTATCACAAGAGGCTCCTTTTTCGGTTGATTAGCAATGATCTTTTTTATATCGAATAATTTCTTTGTGCAACTAGCGTTAAATTTCGCAGTATAATACCCAGATTCCACCACCCTAGGTCGCAACACTTCTTCACCTATGTCATAAGGCAGTGGCAAATAATCAGAGATATCAAAGAAGTACTCTTCTACTCTAACCAGCGCCTTGTCATGGGAATTCAGTAATCTTCTAAGTTTTATAGATCTGACATCTGCCTTGTTTTTTGATTTGCGAAGATTGCCTATTCTATAATGACCACCGTAAAACTCCCCAATGTAATAGCAAAAATGCTCAATGAGCTCTTCATGAGTTTGCTGATGCCACTTGTAGACCTTTATAGGGTCGGATTCATGGAGGCCAGAGTGATTTGAAAAAGGTAAGAGAATACTGAAATGATCACGGATGAGCTTGTTCATGCTAATAAAAACTATCACAGTGATTGTTAAGTTCCTGATACCTATTACTAAGCTAAACTTTTAGGAAATCTATCTGTTTATGACTCGTGACCAAACAAGATAAATTAAACGACAGAGACAAGGACAGGATCATAGAGATGGCCTGGGAAGACCGTACACCATTCGAAGCTATAGACATACAGTTCGGTTATACCGAATCTGAGGTCATTAAGCTCATGCGCAGAGAGCTGAAAGAAAAATCCTTTAAGCTCTGGCGGGCTAGAGTGCATAGCGGTACCAGTCAGAAACATCTGAAGAAGCGTAATCCTGATATAAATAGATTTCGCTGTTCACGTCAGAGGTCTATCTCTAATAACAAGATCTCCAAGAGATAGCTGTCGGTCACTATGGATAAAGAGGCTATTAATCTTGTCTGGCTAAAACGTGATCTGCGTACTCAGGATCATGAGCCTCTTGCCTTAGCTGAAAAAGCAAAAGAAGATTATTTGCTTATCTACTTGATAGAGCCTTCATTCTTGGAGCATCTAGATTTTGCTATCAGACATCTTCAGTTTTGCTACCATGCTTTGAATTACATGAATACTCAGCTAGAGCCTGCAGGGAAGAAAGTTCATATCCTGTATGGAGAAGCTACAGAAGTCTTTGGTTTCCTCAGCCGTGCATACTCAATTACTCAAGTATTCTCCTATCAGGAGAGTGGTACTCGGAGAACATGGACTAGAGATAAAGAGGTAGCCAAGCTTTTTACAGTAAACCATATCGTCTGGAATCAGTCGCAGAGAGATGGTATACTCAGAGCCATACGGAGTAGAAAAGGCTGGGACAAACTATGGTACAGCACCATGAATGCGCCTCTCATTTCTAATAGCTATTCCAACTCAGAGTTAGAACTGGACACTAAAGATTTTAAGATTCCAGACAAGCTGCAGAAACAACTAGAAAGATATCCAGAAGCTTATCAGAAAGCTGGAGAATCCTGGGGATGGAAATATCTGCAGTCCTTCTGCGAGGGGAGAGGAAACAATTATTTCAGACATATTTCTAAACCCACAGAAAGCCGTAGTTCGTGCGGCAGAATATCCCCTTATCTAGCTTGGGGCTGCCTAAGTATTAGACAAGCCTACCAGTACGTAAAGTCCCATCCAAATAGAGAAAAAAATAAGCGAGCCTATAAGCAATTCATGACCAGGTTCCACTGGCACTGTCATTTTATCCAGAAATTTGAAGTCGACTGTGATTACGAGACAGCTTGTGTCAATTCTGGCTATGAGTCTCTTGTCCATTCTAATAAACCTCAGCTTATAGCAGCTTGGAAAAATGGGATGACAGGTATTCCCCTCGTAGATGCTTGTATGCGCTGTGTCATAAAAACTGGCTGGCTCAACTTTAGGATGCGTGCCATGCTGGTTTCTGTTCTCTGCCACCACTTCGACTGCGACTGGCGCGAAGGCACTTATCATCTAGCACAGCAGTTTTTAGATTATGAACCAGGTATTCATTTTCCTCAGTTTCAGATGCAAGCAGGCGTGACAGGCATTAATACTATACGCATGTACAACCCTGTCAAGCAATCCAAAGATCATGACCCACAAGGCTATTTTATAAAAAAGTGGGTACCTGAACTTAGGGCTTATCCAGAAAACTTTGTACACGAGCCATGGACGATGACAGCCATGGAAAGACAATTCTATAATATCCCTGATGATTATCCTGCACCTGTAATAGATATACCTTCTAGTGCTGCGGCAGCTAGAGATAAAATATGGGGACACAGAAAGAACAAACAAGTACGAGCTGAAAAAGCTAGAATAGTAAAATTACATACAAGAGAAAATGGTAATAAGAGAAAGCGATTTAAATAATATGGAGAGGCGCTACCGCGCAAACTTAGTCAACGCAGTTACTGGCGTAAAGCCTGCAAACCTCATAGGGACGAGATCAAAAGATGGACGAGATAATCTTGCTATCTTTTCATCAGTAGTGCATCTAGGTTCTAGCCCTGCGCATATAGGCATGGTCACTAGACCTCAGTTGCCTCAGCTAAAAGATACCTATTCTAATATTCTAGAAACTGGTTTTTATACAATCAATCATATCTCGCAGTCTTTCATAGAGCGGGCACATTACACCTCTGCAAAGCTAGAACGCCAGGACTCTGAGTTTGATATGATGAACTTAGGTAGGGAATTTATTGATTATTTTTTTGCGCCTTTTGTCAAAGAAAGTAAGGTGAGAATAGGGATGAAGTTGCTCCAGAATACAGACTTGCCTAATGGTTGCAATTTTATCATCGGTGAGGTGATCCTTATAGAACTTGCAGATGATCTGGTAAACGAAAAGGGACAAATAGACCTGGCCTCTTATGCAGCAGTCGGGATAGCTGGGCTGGATAGTTATTATGGACTGGAGAAACTGGCCACCTTTCCTTATGCCAAGCTCGATCAAATTCCTGACTTCCATGCATAAAAGAGATCTACCCTCCAAAATCTGCCTGGTCTGCAAGCTGCCCTTCCACTGGAGGAAGAAGTGGGCGAAGGATTGGGAGGAGGTAAAATATTGTAGCGAAAAATGTAGAAGAAATAAAACGAATGCCAAAAGCAGCTAATCTCATCTTCCCACACCAGCTCTTCGCGGATAACCCTCTCTTGGAGAATGGTCTGCCTATCTACCTGATAGAAGAATATCTGTTTTTCAAGCAATACAAGTTCCACAAACAAAAGATAGCTTTCCATCGCGCTAGTATGAAGAGCTACGAAGCGTATCTAAAAGACAAAGGACATAAAGTCACCTATATAGAATCGCCCAATGCACAATCAGATATCAGGATATTCATAAAAGAGAACCAAGCACTAGACACCTTACATCTAGTAGACCCAACGGATAACTGGCTGGAAAAAAGGCTGGGTAAGTTCTCTGGTGAGCTAGTGTATTATCCGAGCCCATTGTTTCTAAATACAAAAGAAGACAATGCTGGTTTTTTCAGAGCTGATAAAAAGTTCTTTTTCCAGACGACCTTTTATAAGCAACAAAGAAAACGTCTAGGTGTATTACTCAATGATGATGAGACACCAGTAGGAGGGAAGTGGTCCTATGATGCAGAGAATAGAAAGAAATATCCGAAGAACAAAGAAGCTCCTAAGGTGGCCTTGCCTAAATCCTCTCTTTATTGGACAGAAGCAATTAATTATGTACAAGAAAACTTTAGTACTCATCCAGGAGAGCTCGATGAGCAAAGAATTTATCCCATAGATCATAAGGAAGCTTTAGCCTGGCTACGACAATTCTTTAAGATTAGATTTCAGGAGTTTGGTACTTACGAAGATGCTATTGTAAAAGATGAGGTTATACTGAATCATAGTCTGCTTTCACCTTTGATGAATGTCGGACTTATCAGCGCTAAGTATATTTTAAAAGCTTCTTTGGAGTATGCCAAAAAGCATGATATACCGATTAATTCTACAGAGGGATTTGTAAGACAAGTAATCGGGTGGAGAGAATTTATCAGAGGTATGTATGAGCTCAGAGGCTCTAACTCTAGAACACATAATCATTGGAACTTTAAACGTAAAATCCCGAGTGCTTTCTATACTGGTGATACAGGTATCGTTCCAGTAGATGCAGTGATAAAAAGAGTACTGAAAACTGGCTATTGTCATCATATAGAGCGGCTTATGATCTTAGGCAACTTTATGATTTTATGTGAGTTTGATCCAGATGAAGTGTATAGGTGGTTCATGGAATTATTTATAGATGCATACGACTGGGTGATGGTACCTAATGTATATGGTATGAGTCAGTTTGCCGATGGGGGCAGCTTTGCAACCAAACCCTACATTAGTGGTTCTAATTATCTCAAGAAGATGAGCAACTTTCCTAATGGGGAGTGGCAGGCGATCTGGGACGGATTGTTTTGGCGTTATATGGATTTGTACAGAGACACCTTTGCAAAGAATCCAAGAATGTCCATGCTACTGAAAACACTAGAGCGAATGTCAGAAGACAAAAGAAGTTCTCATTATAAAAATGCAGAAAATTTTCTATCAAGTTTAGACTAACTAAATAAAGCGAAATTATGAAAAACTATGTAATAATTGGCGGCTCTTCTGGGATAGGGGAGGCTATCGTGGACAACCTAGCAAGTGCAGGTCACAACGTTATCGCAAGCTACAATACAAGTGATAAGCAGAGCCGACCTCAGGTGAATTATGTCAAGCTAGATGTGACTGCAGATGCACTAAATGAAGATGCTCTTCCAGAGCAGATCCACGGTCTTGCCTATTGTCCAGGTAGTATCAATCTTAAGCCCTTCCATAGATTTAAAGAAGAAGATTTCATGGCAGACTTCCAGCTCCAGGTTCTCGGCGCTACTAAGATTATAAAGCAGCTATTGCCTAGAATGAAAAAAGCAGAAGGGGCTTCCATCGTCTTGTTTTCTACCGTAGCTGTGCAGACAGGATTTACTTTTCACAGTCAGGTTGCCATTTCCAAAGGGGCTATCGAAGGCTTGACAAGAGCACTAGCAGCAGAGTTTGCCCCAGCTATCAGGGTCAATGCCATCGCACCTGCTCTTACAAAAACCAAACTATCAGAGAAGCTATTAAGCACTCCAGAAAAGATCCAGTATCATGCTGATAAAAATCCATCCAAAAGAGTAGGAGAGCCACAAGATCTAGCAGAAGCAGCATGTTATCTGCTTTCTGATAAATCCTCTTGGGTCACGGGTCAGATTATGAATGTCAATGGTGGTTTTGGAGATTTGGCCTAGACTCATAGCTTATGAATGTAATTCTAAAAACTAAAGTAAAAGGCAATTATAAGAAGGTGATGGCGGCCTTTGATAGGCATTTGTTTGAGGCCTTGAAACCGCCTGTAGGGCAGATGGATATCATTGAGTTTACAGGCTCTACAAAAGGTGATAGAGTCCATGTACGTTTTGTAAAACCAATCAAAGCAGAGTGGATAAGTGATATCACAGAAGATGGAGTTACCTCAGAAAAAGCTTGGTTTGTAGATGTAGGCACGACACTGCCTTGGCCATTGGCCTCGTGGACACATCGTCATATCGTAGAGAAGATAGATGAAGATCATTCATTAGTCATAGACGATATGACTTTTACAGGCAGAAACATCTTCCTTACATTACTGCTTTATCCAGCGATCTTCTTTGGTTTTTACCCTAGAAAGAGAATCTACAAGCGATACTTTGGAAAACTCTTTAAGAGCAGTAGTGCTGCCTAGCTAACTGACAAATAAATACTCTTCTAGGCATCGAAATTTCCAGATAAGGTAGTATCATAGGTATATCATTATATCAAATCCTACTTATGAAACACTTTTTCATATTAATCTTGACCTTATCGCTTGTGAGTTCTTGCGTAGAAGAAGAGCCAGATGTAGAGGTAACAGGTCCTAGACCTATCTATGTAGAAGGTGAAGCTAGCGAACTTATTGCATCTGAAGCGCCTAAAAATTTTGGGACTCTCGGCAAGTTTGTTTACGCCAGTAAGTTTATTTACGTAAATGAAGTCAATAAAGGCATACATGTCATCGACAATTCTGACCCGACTGATCCTACTTCAAAACATTATTGGAACGTACCGGGCCTCATTGATTTTACTGTAAATGGTACCTTAGTCTATGCAGAACAAGGAAGAGACTTACTTGTCATAGATGTCTCTAATCCAGAACAACTAGAAGTCTGCAATATCCTAAGAAATGTCTTTGAAGACCTAGGACAAAATCAGTTTCCTACAGATCACGTTGGTCCCTTTGAATGCGTAGACCCTAGCAAGGGTCTGGTAGTGGGCTGGGAACCGGCTCTTCTTGTTAACCCTAAATGCAGCATCTAATGAAAGAATTAAATATATACCTCATCGCTATTCTGATAGCTCTATTAGTAGCAGCCTGTAGTTCAGAATCTGGTTCAGAATCTGGAGCCAGCAATGGAACCTTATCTGGTTCTTATGCTAATTTGCTTACAATAGATAATAGGTTGTATGCAGTTACAGATTCTGAACTACTAACCTTTGATGTTACTGAAGCCAAGAATCCTACTGAACTGGATAGACTACAGCTTAACTTTGGAGTGGAGTCTCTGTTTTATAGATCAGGTCAGTTGTTTGTAGGATCACAGACGACTATGTATATCTACCAGTTAGATGATAATCGTATTCCCGTATTAGCCAGCGAAACTCGTTATGGTAATTTTGACAATTTCACTGCATGTGATCCCATAGTAGCTGTAGAAGATATTGCTTATGTTACCTTATCATCTGATATCCAGTCTACTTCTTGCGGGCAGACTTTTACGAGACAAATAAACGAACTACGTGTATATGACATAGCAGATATTCGTAGTCCTAATCTCATCAATGTCATACAGATGAGTGGGCCTAAGGGACTTGCAGTGGATGATAACTGGTTATTTGTCTGTGAGAAAGATCGCGGCCTGAAAGTCTATGATATTACTATCATGGAAGCTCCTCAGCAGATTCATCATTTTGATGGTTTTAAAGCTTTTGATGTTATTCCTGTAGATGGCTTACTCTTGGTAGTGGGTCCTGATAATTTGTACCAATTTGATTATCAAGACATGCCTAACATGTCAGAAATTTCTAGCTTGAGTTTATGAGAATATTGCTATTGATTATTTGCACTGCTCTTTCTTCTGCTCTTTTTAGCCAGCGGAATAAATCGATGAATAAAGACACTTTGTCTGACTGGTGTATCACTTTTTCACCTTCTGCACTTGTTAACGAATTTAGTGGGCTACAATTTGGTGTAGAAAAACGCTTAAGTCCTAGGTGGTTGACTGAGCTAGAGATAGCCTATATCTTTCCGCAAGACATCTCTTCTAATGTTGAAGAATTGAGTAAGGAGGGATATAGGGTAAAGTTGGGATTTAAAAGACAGAGATATAAGAACCTACATTTTCTTTGGAACTTCTACTTTAGAAGAACGCAGCATAATTATCGCTCCACTTTCAATAGGTTTGGAGGTCTTTTTCGTCAGATAATAGATTACAGTGGGACTAAGACTCTTATAGGTCCTACTTTTGGTTGTGCTTGGGATTTACCCTTTGGTAAGAGGTTCAGAGTAGAGCTAGGTGCAAGTACCGGATTTGGAATTTATATCAGAAGCCAAGAAGATTTGCCCATTGACACAGATGAATTTTTCTTTGGTGGAGGTGACTGGTTTAGCTTTTCTAATTCAGGAGAAGACCTTTATCCCATTTTAGCGCTACATGCAAAATTCAAAATGAAGGTAAATTAACATTTGGCCTTATTATGAATACTATCGACTTATGAAGCTTCCATTAATATATCTTTTAACATTTTGTAAGTGCTTCATTCTCTGCTCTCCTAGGTATGTAATAATTTGCCATTCTTAAAATACCCTCATAATTCACTCATAATGAGGGTCTTACCTTGGCTTATATGTTATAAGTTAGAGATAGATTTTTAAAAATAATCTGAACATGAACCGATATTTAAACCCCTTGAGGGTAACTTTCACGTATGTGATGGTAATATTACCATTACTGCTTTCAGCTAAGCACAGTACCCCAATTACTGGCTCAGATGAAACACTTTCTTGTAGTAACCAAGTCAATGTTTCCGTTAACCAACTCTGTGGTGTAGAACTTACACCTGATGACTTGCTGCTCGGTGACTATGGAGCTACTGTTTTCGAACTTACTATTCTTGCTGCACCAGGCGTGCCCATAGATCAGAGTAATGTTAGGAGATATCTTAATAGACAGCTGACCTATACTGTAACGGATGTTGCTACGGGTCTTTACTGCTGGGGCTACCTTACTTTAGAGGATAAATCTGCGCCAGTCATTAGTTGTGACGACTGCACTGATCCTGATATTAGTGATCCAGATTGTGTATTGAATTGTGCAGCTTTACCATTATTCCAGCACTTTGATCCACAAACTGGACAGAGAGGATACGATGTTGATTTATTGGATAAATTGATTCCTAGTGATCCAGAAAAGTTTGCTGCTGATTATATAACAGATAATTGTAATCAGGATGTGGTAGTCAGTTACCAAGATGGATTTACTAATGGAAATTGCAATACAGAAACAACCCTTAGAAGGAAATGGGTCGTGCAATATGACTTACCCAATGGTCAGAAAGCACAAGTAGAATGTACTAAGTATTATAAGTTCGAATCCATTTCTGTATATGACGAACTGGGGACACCTATTATAGAAGAAGGGGATGGCACAGCTATAGAGGACATAATTCTAATGCCAAAACAAATAGTTAATATCCCGGGCTGTGCGGCTGGTTTTACCCCTGCTGATATAGCTGCTTATTTTGATGATCTTGCTACTACTGATAAGGACTCAGATAACAACGGAGTCCTACCGTCACAAGGTGATGTAGATTGTATTATAGAAAATAATGAAGGTATCTACTTTGCCTTTCCGCATTATTACATGGAAGGATATGGTTCTAGTGCGCTGCATGCACAACCTGTTATAGATAGGATATGCACAGTGAATGTATCTTACGTAGATATCGTTCTAGATGCTTGTGGTATTGCTTGTCCTGGTAATGCCAAAATCTCAAGAATGTGGAAAATTCTGGACTGGTGCGAAGGAACCTTCTTTGAGTTCAATCAAATAATAGATGTCGTAGATAAAATAGGCCCAGTCCTAGAAGTATCTGATGTAATAGCAAGTGTAGACCCATGGAAGTGCGCAGGAGATGTGCTGGTCCCTCATCCTTATAAACTCTATGATGCCTGTGGAGGAGAGGTTACCTATGCAGTCAGTGTTGTAGGTAATGTAAATGAAGTTTCTGGAAATGCTGAGGATGGTTTTGTGATTCATGATTTAAATCAAGGTATCTATCAGCTGGTATACGAAGCTGAAGACTGCTGTGGAAATTTAACTAAGGAATATGTTTCACTACAAGTCACTGATGAAACACCACCTGTGCCAGTTGTAAAACTTAGTCTCGTAGTAGATCTTGCACCTACAGGAATAGTAGGTATCCCTGACAGAGGTGTGGCAAAAGTATATGCTACTGATATAGATAATGGCAGTTATGATAGCTGTACAGATGTAGAACTGTATGTCCGAAGAGCCTATGGTTGTGAGGCTGCTGATACAGTGTGGGGAGAATATGTTAGGTTCTGCTGTGATGATTTATTACCAGGAGGGTCTAAGGTCATCCCTGTGGAGTTTAAGGCAGTGGATTGGAATGGAAATGAGAACTTTACTCATAGTAACATAACCTTAGAAGATAAAGGCTCTTCTCTGACTTGTCCACTGGACATGGTATTGCCTTGTGATGCTGACATCTGGGATTTTGATTTGACAGGAGTACCTATAGCGCAGACCAGTTGTATGTCTATAAATTTAGAGATAGATACTACTGATACCAATGAGCATACTGTACCTAGAAATAAATCTGCTACTCAGGGACAAGTGCCTGGGTATATAGGAGTAGCAGTACCGGCATATAATCCTCTTTGTGGTTTTGGAGCAATGAGAAGACAGTGGAAAGCCGCCGGAGGAACCATCTGTGAGCAATGGTTTGTGATAGAACCAATAGAAGAAGTTTTTGATCCAGCTACTATAGTTTTTCCATCAGATGTAAGAGCTATCTGTGAAGATTATGATACTGGTGAGCCTACTTGGTTAGATGCTACCTGTGAGTTAGTAGGGGTGACGCTGGAAAGTGATACAATAAGATTTGAAGAGTCTTCTTTCTGCCGTCAGATTCTTAACAAGTGGTCCGTTATAAACTGGTGCAACTATGACCCTACGGACACTGATCTTAATGAGACAGTAGAAGATTCAGATACAGGTGAAGTAGAAGGTAGGTATGAGCATTATCAGACTATCTACATAGAAGATAATGCGTATCCTACAGTAGAGTCTATAGATAAAGTAGTCATATCAGCAAATGATGCTTGTGAAACTAAAGGAGCAAGCTTGACTGCTGTAGGAAATGATGATGGAATCTGTGCGAGTCCCTGGTTGTCATGGGAAGTACATGTCGATCTGAAAGATGATGGCATAATAGATTATATCTATAGGACTAATGCAGCACCTATAGTCGATGGAGAACCTAATCCATTTTTTATAGAAAAAACATCTAGTGGAGAGCCTCTTACTATCTATCTTCCAGATGGTATTCCTGCTAGCAAAAGAAATCATAGTGTGGACTGGATAGTTAATGATGGATGCAGAAACGAAACTCAATTTACAGTAGACTTTACTATAGAAGATACACAAGCACCTTCTCCTTACTGCCTTAATTTAGGAACAACAGTAATGGAAAATGGTGAAGTAGAATTATGGGCAGTAGACTTTAATGTAGGAACTACAGATCATTGTTCAGGTGAGGATGTTTTCTTCACGTTTACTGATGTCCCACCACCACCACTCTGTGATGCTGAATATGATTCTAACAAAGACCTACGATGGTACGATAGATCATTTTGGTTCTTTGATGCTACAACTGTAGATGTAGATGGTGATAATGATTGTGGTAATACAGGCTATGGAGAATATTCTAATGGCGGTTATAACGAGGACACTGGTGCATTTGATGATTATAAAGGGGATATCCATATTTGGCAACCAGCCTTCAGAAGTAGTGGGAAAGTAATTACGACTGCTGATGTTGATCCATTTGGATTTATGGACATACCAGTCTATGCTTGGGATGAATGTGGAAACAACGACTTCTGTCTAGTAAGATTAAGAATAATCGATAATGGAGGTGGAGCCTCTGGAATGGTCGCTGGTGTAGTAAGAACGGAAGAGCTGGAAGAAGTAGAAGATGTCATGACAGAACTCAGTGCGGACTTACCTGATTATCCTAAGTACAACATGACAGATAATACAGGTAGTTATGCTTTCGATGATAATCTGTTAACTGAGGACTATCGTATTGCAGCGACCAAGGACGGTCCAGCACTTAATGGAGTAAGTACTTTAGATTTGGTTATGATACAGAGGCACATTCTAGGCTTAGAGCTACTGAGTAGTCCTTACAAGATGCTCGCAGCAGATGTAAACAATGACCAAATTATAAATGGTCTAGATCTCATAGAGCTGAGGAAACTGATATTAGGAGTCTATACAGAATTTCCTCAGAATGAGAGCTGGAGAATAATTCCTTATACTAATCAATTGACGCTTGCTAATCCATGGTTGATTTCTGAACAAATTATTATTTCCAAGATGGAAGATAATATGATGGATCAGGACTTCATTGGAGTGAAGATAGGAGATGTAGATGGGAGTGCAGAGACTAATTCTATTCAGGAATCTGGAAGTCTAGGAAAGGTGATAAACTTAGGTTTTGATGATCAGCAAGTAGAAGAGGGAACCGCTTTTTCTGTAAGCTTTCATTCTGAAGAAGCGTTAGCAGGATTTCAGTTTTCTCTAGATCTGGACAAAGTTGATTATGTTGACATTTTTGGTAATGGCATTAACGCCAGTAACGTCAGATCACATGGGAATCTATTATCACTAAGCTGTGATAAGGTGGAGTCATTACAAGGAGAGCTTTTTGTAGTGGACTTAGTCGCTAAGCAAAGTGGATACATCAGTGAGTTACTGCAACTTTCGGACACAGGTATCAGAGCAGAGGCATACCTAGAGGCTGGATTAGAAACAGTTGCTCTAAGTATGAAGCCAGATAATAGACAAAGGTACAGCTTGTCACAAAATGAGCCTAATCCTTTCAAAGCACAAACAGTTATAACTTATACTATTCCAGAGGCAGCTATAGTAGACTTTAACTTTTTCGACCTTGCAGGAAAATTATTAAAGCAGACAAGAATAAGTGCCTCGCAAGGTGAGAATGTGCTGACTCTGAATGCTAGTGATTTTCCTTCAGGAGTAAATTATTATAAGATAGTAACAGGTAACTATGAAGCAACTAGACAAATGATAGTTGTCGAATAGATAATTAAGATAAAATACGTCAGAGTGAGTTAGAGATTGAGTTACACATTTTGACATTTTTCGTCCCAAAGACCGGTCAGGAGTGGCTGGTCTTTTTTTCTATAAGTCTTAGCAAACAGTATTTTCTTTTGAATCATTCAGATGGAAGTGCAGGGCTTTTATTCCCGCTATTGGTTCTTGCATGAGACATACTTTGATTTAAACTCTAATGATTGGATTAAGTTTCAGCTGGGCTTACTAGCTGCTGTGAGAAAGGGTCTTGTTATTATGCAGCTACTCATGTATCCTAGTAGCTATAGATTTACTTTGAAAGAGACCTTGCAGTTACTGAGCTCATAGAGTTTCTTAGAGAGCTGGCCTTAGCATTGGGGCAAATGCAGCTATGAGATCTCTATAACAGATATAGCGAAGTGGTCTTTACTAAGGTTATATTTTTGAAGATTCACTAAGGGAAAAATTACTTGTAGATTTTGTTATTCTCTACTTTCCATTCTGATCTCTTTTTGAAGTATTTGGGATTGACTATCAGGAGTCCGAAAGATTCACAACCATATTTGGTCTGTATAGCATGATGATTACCATGAGCTCTTAAGATAGCTTTGGAGTACTTGTTATCTAGATGTTTGAACCATGAAAATCTTTGATGTATGTATACATCGTGGATAAGAAAGTAGATCAGTCCATAGATAGAAATTCCTATTCCTATATACAAGAAGAAACCGAACCCATCCCAGAAAGTACCAGATAGGTAGCAAAATGCGGAAGGCACAGCAAAAACAAAAAAGAATCGATCATTTTTCTCAAAAAATCCATCTTTCAGATCTGGTTTGTGATGGTCCTCATGCCAATTCCATAATAGACCATGCATAATGTACTTATGTGCAAACCAAGCCACAAATTCCATTGCCAGAACAGTGGTTAGAACTATCATTACGTTAATAAAAATCTGCATATCTCTGAATTACAAAATCTGATATCTAAAGTATCAGTCTAAAGTAATTCTTTCTTGCTTATCTGTAATAATGGCTTGGCGAATTATGTCTAATTCGATGAAAAAACTGGTGGATTTGTTAGGCTCAGATTCGAAATATATCCGTCCATTCATAGATTCTATCATATTTGCCGCGATAGCGAGTCCCAGACCTGAGCCAGAGTCTTTAGTAGTGAATTTGGGCTGGAAGATTTTATCCTTCATTTCTTTAGGTATGCCTACACCATTGTCCATAACCTTAATTATGGCTTTATCTTGTCTAATATATAACTGTACACTTATCTGTCCTCTTCTATCATTTGGTATAGATTCTGTAGCATTTTTTACAAGATTATTCAGAATTCTGACGAGTTGACTTTTATCGGCATAGACATGGATGGGATCTATAGGGACAGATAGATTGATATCCATATCCTCCCTCTTTCTAAAAAGATTGTGGACGACCTCCACGATGTTATTGAGTTCCACTTTTTCGTTGGAGGTTTGTGGGAGTTCAGCAAAATTTCCGAAGGCCTCTGCTATGCCTGTAAGGTTATCTATCTGCTCCAGCATAGTATTAGAAATCTTTCTGGCGATAGGCACGGCATTAGATGGATTTTGTTTTATGGCTTTCTCCAGGTACTGGATACTGAGCTTCATAGGGGTGAGCGGATTTTTTATTTCATGTGCTACTTGCTTGGCCATTTCTCTCCATGCAGAATCTCTTTCATTTTTTGCTAAAATCTCTGCGCTCTCGCCTAGCTTGCTTACCATAGTATTATAGTTGCCTATCAGTACACCTATTTCATCATCTCTATCCCAAGCTATCTCTTCATTTCGCTTCCCTAATTTTACTTGTGTCAATTTTTGATTGAGCATGGAAAGTGGACGTGTTATGGACTGTGCTATGAAAATAGAAATGACACTTGCTATCAAAAAAAGAAAGACATACATATTAAAGATAGAGCCGAGAAAATCGAATACATTCAATTTACTATTTTGAATCTTGCTCTTCATTTCCACTTGCGCCACACCAGCCAAGGTATCTCCCGCCCAGATAGGGACATAGCTCATAGGAGCTATATTCTTTTTTTTATTGGTATAGCCGAAGGTTTCTTTCTGCTTAGTAAAAAACATTTTAGTGAAGTAGTCTATCTCAGAAAAGCTAGAGGAGATTGGAAAAATTCTGAGCTTTATGTTGTGTATACTTTCTATGTTTTTTTTGTAGTTAGAAATAATCTCTACAGTTTCTGAGGCAGTAGTCGAAGATTTTGTTCTTGTCTCAAAATCCATAGCTACATTGTCCAACTTATCTCTTGTAACCAGCTTTTTCTCTTCTTGCAAGTAATCCTTTAAGAAGGTACTTGTTATAGATGCGATGATGATAAACGAAAGTAAGATTACGAGTATCAGTGAGAACTGTATCTTGCTATTAAGTGATTCTATATTTTGAATAAATAGGGGCCACTCCTGCGGAAGGAAATTGAAAAACCTGTTGAGCACACCTATGATGATAATCAGTAAGATTATGATACAGAACAGAAATGAGAATAGAGCAATGGGCTTGATAAGACCTAAGAAAGATTTTTTTGTAACCAGTATTCTACTGGATGATGGTCTGTAGACTGTATAGACATCAGATCCATTATAAATGACTTCTTCCTCTGAATTTTTTATCAGATCTAGTTCGCTATTATTAAGTTCTTGCTCTACCTGTATTTTCCTATTTGCTCTATAGTAATTAAACTCAAAGGGAGGTTTTCTCTCTTTCTTTTGCTCATCGATACCTATGTAGAGGTTGTTGTTCTTAGAGATAACATAACGCATCCACAAGGTATTCTGGATTTCATCAAAATAGGTGATGCTGTCTATCTTAAGCTGTTTCTTGAGGCTAGAAGATTCTATGTCGTCTTCATCAAAGAGACTGTGGCCAGCATTATTATAAAGTTCTAAGCGTATGTCATCTCGGCCTAGCTTATCATGGACATACGTCTCCAGATCTACTCTATCATACTTAGGAAGAGTGAGTAGGCTACTCACTAGATTGCCTATGGTATCTCTGAGGCCTGCTTCATTTATACCTGCTATCTTTTTAGTGGGAATATTATGAAAAGCTTCTTTTAGAAAATCTTGCCTCGATTTAATTTCCTTTTTGATATCATAATTGAAAAACAGGGCTGACAAGTAGATAGCAAAGAAGATTCCCCACCAGATGACCCAAGTTATAGTTCTCGTTTTGACATCTACAAAAAGATCCATGAGGAGGAGATAACAGAATAGAAACAAAACCAATAACATTGGATCTAGGTCTAGCCTTAAGACATATCCTAAGAGCACACCACATAATATGCTCAGCACATAGGAGGAGTATAATTCTACATGTGTTCTTGCTGATTCTTTATAGTGCTTGAATAAGGAATAGCCAAAATGAAAAACCCCTAATTGGATAATAACCATGGCAGCAAACAAGACAGTATCTGCTACTGTCGTTTGCCCTAGGTCTTCTATTGATAGCTTGGTATTTTCGCTTCTTACGAAAAGCTGGATTAATCTTATATGACAGATAAAAATGAGGATATGTAGAAATGAAAGTCCTACAAGTGAAACTTTGGATAATTTCTTTGTGTAGGAACTTACGTACCTATCAGTTATAAAGAACATAATCCCAAACAACAAACAACTGTCAAAGAGCAGATCAATAGAATTGTATGGGATGTATTCAGTAAAGGATCCAACTAATTCTTTCAGATTATATCTGTCAAACCAGTTAAACCTCACAGCAAAGGCTCTCACCGTAGCCAAGCCTAAGATGGGCCAATAATTTTTGTGCTTTACACTAAAAAGAATAAGCCATAGGAATGCGAGAAGATAGATGACAATAAGGGAATACTCTGCAGTGGTTGTTCGGAAGCGCTGACCCATCTTTATGGAGAGGCCTTCTATTTTAAGTTTTCCATTATTATGGTCTTTTTTAAAGTAATGATTGAAACCTAAGGTCTGGAGGGTGGCAGGGCTGATTCTCCCTTTTCTGTCAAAAGGCGTAAAGCAAATTGTTCCATCATAGGCACCCTTGCTTATGTTCTTGCAGAAATTATTGTTTGAAAAGCGCTCTGTCCAGAATATCGGCTTTCCATCTTTATATATTCTGGTCTCTATTTTTTTTAGTACCAGTTCGTCCAGTTTGGTTTTTATGACTCCCAGCTCTTGTAGGTCTAGATTTTCTTTATCGCACAGCTTGAGGAACTTTGGTGCTAGGAGTTCAGATGCATTATCTGAAAGAATATTCTGAATGAGGGTCTTAGTAGATTGGAAGCAATCTTCTGAGGCAATCTGCTTCAGACTTACCTTATCATAGATGAACGCAACTATAAGGAGTAGGCAGGGTAATATGACGGTTTTGCGGAGGGCTTGCATACCTAAAGTAAATATAATGTGCAAATTACATATTATTATTTATTATAATATGATGAATTTTGCTAATTACTTCACATTAGAGCTTAGAACAAATCGGCTACAGAAGAGTATCTTTGCAGAGTATGTGATCTATCGCTCTAATTTATTTTAGAGAGGAAAGTCCGGACAACGTAAGGTACCGCACCATCTAACGGGTGGGCTTAGCTGCGTAGGCAGTTGAGACAGAAAGTGTCACAGAAAACAGACTACCTATGAGAGCCCTGCTCTTTTAGGAAAAGGTGAAAATGTGAGGTAAGAGCTCACAGGGCTGCTGGGTAACCAGTAGTTTCGATAAACCTTGCGGGTTGAAATGCCACGTATACCATGGGTTCTGCTAGTCAGAAGTAAGGTTACCTGCCTTATTACTTCGGTAACCATGGAGGGTGGGCAGCGCAGATAAATGATAGATGCTATGAGTGATCATAGTTACAGGATCTGGCTTATAACATACTTCTAAAATAAAAATGGGATGCAGTTTTCTGCATCCCATTTTATGATTTTAGAATCAAGATATCTAGTAATCACTAGTAATTATTACCTGTCAATGCTTCAAAATCAAATTGTAAAGTAAACCTCAATGTATTATCTAGAGGATTTCTTCTATTGTTAGTAGGAACTAAGTATGAAAGGTCCATCGCAAAAACATTGTACTTGATACCCATTCCTACAGTAATAAATTGTCTGTCTCCTTTCCGAGGATTTTCATAGTAATACCCAGCTCTCACTGCAAATTGCTTATCATACCAGTATTCTACTCCTAAGGAATAGTTAACCTCAGAAACCTCTTCCCCAAAACCACCTGGTGCATCGCCAAACGAGCTCAATGCAGCACCAAATATGGACTTCTCTTTATAATCAGGGAAGCCATTCTGATTAGCATCATATTCTGGGTTAGGATTTCCATCTAAATCTTGTACGCTATTAATAGGTGTAGGAACTAGTAATTTATTGACATCTAGACTTACTGTGATACTGTTATACTCGTCAAAATTCATCAATAAGGCAGTACCTAGACCTAGATTAGCTGGAAGGAAATCTTTGTTGATATTTCCAGTATAAGAAATCTTAGATCCTAGATTAGTTAGTGCACCACCTAAAGTCCACTCACTGCCTTCGGCTGTAACATTACCCTCTTTCTTGTATAGGAATGAAATATCTGCTGCAAAAGCATTAGCAGAAGCTATGATTAATCCATTTACTGGTTGGCCTGAAGCTAGATTGGAATGAATGAATTTACCAGTCAGACCAGCTGAGAAATTTTCTGCCAACTTTCTATTATAGGATACAGCAAACTCAAATTCTCTTGGATTTCCCATACCTGTTGAGATGCCATTGATGTCAGTATAAGCAATACTTCCTAAAGAGAAATATCCTAATGACATACCTATGGTCTGTAGATCATCCACTTTCTTATAGCCTGATAAATAACCCAGAAAAACATCAGTTAGCCCTAGATTTCTGAGCCAAGGTGTAAAAGTTGCAGAAAAACTCATGTCTTTGTCTATAAAAGCCAGCTTTGAAGAGTTGAATCTCATAGAATTAGGATCTGGAGAGTTAGCAATACCAGAATCCCCGAGAGCGCCACTTCTCGCATCAGGAGCTATTCTTAGAAATGGAATCGCCGTGAGGATTACATTTGGAAGGCACTGCTCATTTGCATCTATCATGCATCTTTGATCTGGGTCGTAACTCTGGGAATTTCCTTGAGTTACAGCCATCATGAAAAAGACAGATGTTATAAGTGCTAAAGTATACTTCATGTATGTATTGCTTTAATTTTTTTTAAAAGAGGCCATTTTTATTAGGTTTTGGCCTATAATTAGGATTATGTATTAGAGCATATCCTAATATTGTTTTCATGTTGGAATATCAAAGATATGATATTATAGTTTTATTTAATGTAATATCACAAGTTTCATAAAATCGCTTTCGCGACTGAGATTTAACTCTGATGCAGTCACTTTTATTTTATATAAATAGATTCCTTTAGCAAGTTTGTTACCATAGTCATCACGACCATTCCAATTTATGTCGCTTATCCTGCTGCTAGAAGAGAATCTGTTATCCACAATAGTCTTGACGAGCTTTCCGGAGACAGTATAGATATTGACACTAATATCTATACTGGTATTAATCAAATCATGCTCAAAAGTAAAATCTGTGTTAGTCGAAAACGGATTGGGGTAGTTGAGAACATTTTTTATAAAACCTTCTTCGCAATTGACGACATTGAACTCCATGACTTCTTCAGAAAAGTTATTTAATATGTCCCATGCTTTTATATAGACTTTATGAGGGCCAGGTTCTAGTGCTTCCATCTGGTAGCTCACCGTTCCTTCCCCTAGTTTATCTACTGTCGGCGTATAGAATTCATTGAGGACAATTTTATCCCCATTCTTATCCTCTAAGGTTGCGGTGATATCATGACCTATACTCGTACTACTTAAGTTGATCCCATTTTCATCAGCTAGATCTACTATGAGCAAGGGTTCTTTAGTGGTTTCGCCTGCAAAGCTAAAGGAGCGATCATTAAAAAAGATATCAATCTCGGGACCTTCATTATCGTCTATTGCTGTAGATGAGCTACCTCCTATAACGAGTTGGCCATAACAACCAGTCGCATCTATGGAACGATCATCAGTAGCATATAGATTGACTGAGCCATTGCCATATTCAAAATTGATATCTTTTGGTAGTATAAAGCTGACCTCAAATTTTCCATTGGTCACTGATGCTGTTCCTCTGTATAAGATATTCTTATTGACTTCGAAAGGCATAGGACTTCCCTTTCCATCATTTACTAAGGTGTATAGTGTACTCGCTTTATCATACACTGTGATGAATATTTTACCAGTAAAATCTGATATGAGGCTACTATCTACTTGGCTAACGATCTCTCCTCCCATAGTGGCTTTGCCTAGAGCGCCTAGGGTATCTAGACTGGCTGCATTGACTTCTTTATTATTAAAATGTGTAATGACAGCCTTGTGAGTCGGAAGTGCTAGGCGCATACTAGGATCTCCTATCAGTAAGAACTTCCGCGTATTTTCTCTACCTGCGCTGGTGCCTTCATTTTTAGCATTGACTATGATATCTCCTAGCCTGCTAGGAATACCATTAGTTCGATTAAATAATTTTTCATAGATGTCCTCAGTCAGATCTTTGTTTTGATTAGCAAAAACAGACCTGACTGTTGTGAAAAGTGCCACAGCACCTCCGTTAGGGTTTAGGATAAGATGCTCACCAGCGGATACAAAATTAGGCTCGTCAAATCCTGTAAAAGAACATGTAGCAGTTATAAAAACAGGAAGCTTGTCCATGTTATTCCAGCTTCTGATATCTGGTATCTGCAATACTCTTTCTTGTGATAAGCCTTTAGGCCCACCATGTCCCAGATAGTTAAAGACTAGTTGCCCCTTGAATATGTTGTCACTGATGGCTTTGTTTGCATCTGGATATCTTGCACCGCCTGGCGTTGCTTCTTGTACATAGGCGTCCCAGTATACTTTTTGCTGGATCATACATGGATGTGCTTCTGCTGTTTCTCTGGCTATCTCATCTGCATCTCTCATATGTGTGGTGTCCCAGGTTGCATCTACATCATCAGCCGCAAAGCCTATTTTATTTCGCCACTCACCAAATCTATTGTCATTAGTGTCATAGTGGATAATCTTATTGACCACAGCCACCGCTTCATCTATATCTTTAGCTGGTATCCTTCCTATACCTATGTCTAGACTACCTTTGAGGTTATCAGAGCCTTCATCATCGGATAATAAGCCGAAGAAGTCATCAGTAGGAAAAGCATCTATAGGATGCAGGGATTCATCTGTCTGGTAGGTAGGTACAAAGTTCTGATATGCAATCTGAGGGTATAGACCTCTGTAATCATATGTAGCGTCTCCCAATAGAATCATGTATCTAAACTTAGCATCTCTTTTGTGCAGCATTCTAGCCAGATCTCTAATTGCTGTAGGGTCTGCTTTCCCACCAGCAAACTCATTATAAACCTGTGAAATTTCTATCATCTCTACTACCAGTCCATCATTTCTGGTTCTGTGCTCAGCCAGTTGACTAGCAGCTTCAGCAAAAGGAGCATAGTAGATAATTACCATATCAGCCCGCTCTATCCCATGTAAATTTTGTGCAGGTACTTTCCCAGTTATAATGGGAGTTTTGAAGGCCGAATCATCTTTGAAAGCAACGAAAACCTTGAGATCTCCTTCTGCATTGTATCCAAATTGGGTTGCTGAACCAACAGTTTCTGTTGTCATAGAGAATACAGATGTAGGATTAGTTATTTCCCATACATTCAGATCAGAACCACTGTAGTCAATGCTGAAGCCACTAGTAGAGGCTAAATGAGATCCTTGGCTGAATATTACTCTCGGCTCAGGACCTATTTTAATTTCTTCCTTAACCAGTATTTGTATATAATCTAGCCATGCCTCACTATTCGAAACTGAAGAAGAATATTTTACTGATACCTTTGGTGAAGATGATAGATTAACTGTTTCATTAATATTGACATTTACAGCGTAAGCTCTCTCTATTTCTCCTAGGTCTACAGAGCCGATGCTGGAACTGAACTTTTCACCATTTATATCTAGTTCTACTGTACTTGTCTGAGCACTTCTAGCAGCAAAGCCCATTTTTACAACTGCCTGATGATCAGGGACTGGATTAGATAGTAGGAAAGACCTACTAAAATCTTGCTCTCTCTGGTTAGTAAAAGTTTCGCCATACCAAGTTTTACCAGAGCCTTGTGTACTCCCAAATTGGCCAAGCAAGTTTTCTTTTTCTATTTCATGTCTGATGAGCCTTTCTGAGCTGGTGCGGTAGTCAGTGGTAGTGACTTTGTTTCTATCAGAAATTCTTAGACCTGGATTATCATCTACTTTGATATAGTAGTAGTTATTCACATCATAGATATTTTTCTGAAAGACCATAGAATTATTGGAAGCTACGGTAGTTCTATCAGCACCTTCAGCATAAAAAAGGATGTAGTCACCTGCATTAAACTTGCCATCACTTTCCCCACTGACTGTTACTCTATTTTCCACAAGATCATCTGCTCTACTAGTACTATTTTCTAGGGGTAATAGTCCTCCTTCATTTCCATAGACATGTAGATTTCTAGGATCTATAGCATCTACAGCTAGGTCTGTATTATCCCTGAGTTGCTCATACGTTAGCTTATAGATGCCTGATTCTGGAATTGTTATTCTATAAACATCTCCAGATGAGAATATGGATTCTAATTTATTTTGAGCAAGTGCAGAAGAACTGAATATTGCAATGCATAAGAAAACAAGAGAAAATAATGGGAATCTGTTCATTGAAGTTTGTTGTAGCTTTATTTCGTTATAGAAACGTTAAGTTAGAGACTCTATTGTTTAGGCAATATTTTTTACTAAAAATTGATTTGATATTAGTGTTTACACGACAATATAGCAGCCGGATGAAATTACTGAAAATTAATATTGTAGTCTTTGTTCTACTGTATCTGAGTATTCCTAAGCATATAATGGCTCAGGATCTGGTTTACAGCCAGTTCTACATTGCACCTATGCATTTTAACAGTGCTTTTGCTGGAACTGTTGCATATCCAAGTTTTACAGCCAATTATAGATTACAATGGCCAGGCTTAACTAATATCTATGAGAGTTACAGTTTAGGTTATGACCAGTATTTTCCAACTAAGAATCTAGGAGCAGGCCTACTTATAAATTCAGATGATCAGGGCAATGGTACCTTGAAAAGTACAAGAGCTAAAGCAGTTATTTCGTACAATCTCAGATTTAATGGTGACTGGCAAATAAAATTTGGTGTAGGGAGTAGTATGGTTCAGAATAGGCTAGATTGGGATAGATTGGTGTTTTTTGACCAGATAGATCCTGTTAATGGAGCAGTAAACACCATGGGTATCCCTAATGTCTCATCGGAAGTACGACCCGCTTCTCTAGATAACAGATATTTTGATCTTGATATAGGGATGTTGCTCTATACGCCTAGGTTCTATGCAGGATTCAGTATGCTACATGCTAATGGGCCATACAATGGCTTTTTAGTAGAAGGTACCACAGGAAATAAGAGTTCATTGCCCATTTTACTTTCTTTTCACGGAGGGTATCAGGTGGTGATTAATTCAGACAATAAGGGGAATCCCACAACGTTTATATCACCAAACATCTTATTTTCCTCTCAAAGTGGATTTAACCAGGTGAATATTGGTGGATATCTTCAAAAAGATCAGGTATTTGGAGGATTATGGATGAGACATACTTTTAGCAATATAGATGCAATAATATTTTCAATGGGGGTGAATGTTGGGAATTTGAAAATTGGATACAGTTATGACATAACGACCTCTTCTCTCGGTCTTAATACCACAAGTGGTAGCCATGAGATAGGTATTACGATGGGATTGAAGCATCTAGAAAAGAAAGTGTCTAAACTGAATGATTGTTTGAGTTTATTCCGTTAAATTTCGGAACAATTTGTGTTGTAACACTTGTTACCCCGCAACTTTACACTAGGAGCCTTAGAAGTAAACGTCTAATGGGCTTTTAAAGGGCATAAACATAACATGGAGAGCAAATAATTATATCTTCATGATTTTTTGGTAATTAATAAATCAGTTAATAATGACAAAGGGCACAAAATCATTATTGTTCCTTAGCCTTATTCTATCTCTAGTCTCTACGGCATGTAACAAGGGAGGCGGAACAGGTGGTTCTGGAGAACTATCTACTTCTACAGGTTGGGAATACGGAAATCAAGACTTAGGAGGCTTTGAAAAGCTAGACTATGAAGGTCAAATCAATGGACCTAACCTAGTTCTAATAGAAGGAGGAACCTTCACTATGGGCCAAACCAACGAGGATATTACTTACGAATGGAATAATATTCCTAGAAGAGTGACTGTTTCTTCATTTTATATGGACGAAACCGAAGTCAGAAACATAGACTGGAAAGAATATGAATTCTGGACTAAAAGAGTCTATCAATCTTATCCTCAAATATGGCAAGACTTACTTCCTGACACCTTGGTATGGAGGGAGGAATTAGCTTATAATGAGCCTTATATCAGAACATACTACAGGCACCCATCATATGATGATTATCCGATTGTAGGTGTGAGTTGGGACCAATGCCAAGATTTCTGTGCTTGGAGGTCAAATAGAGTAAACGAAATGCTTCTTACTGAAAGAGGAATTCTTAACCCTAACACTAGCGAGCAAATCGATAGTGAAGCGTTTGATACTGAAGCTTACCTAGCAGGCCAATATCAGGGTAGTGTAAGAAAGAACCTTGAAGATAAGTCTACTGGTGGTGAAAGAGCGGTGAGATTTGAAGATGGTATCATGTTACCTGAGTACAGATTGCCTACAGAAGCTGAGTGGGAATATGCTGCACTAGCACTACAGGGTAATCAGCCAGAAACTTTAGACGAAAACATAACAGAGAAGAGGTATTTCCCATGGAACAGTGGTTCCGCGAGATACCAAAAGCATAATGCTAATCAAGGTAATCTTCAAGCGAATTTTAAAAGAGGAAGAGGAGATTATATGGGTATGGCAGGAAGCTTAAATGATAAAGCTTCTGGTCCTGCACCAGTAAGAAGATACATACCTAATGATTTCGGTCTTTATCAGATGGCTGGAAATGTTAATGAATGGACTCAAGATACCTACAGAGCACTGACAAGTCAGGATCTCTCTGATGCAGAAAACCATGATCTCAATCCTTTCAGAGGAAACCTATTCAAAGAGATCGTTTTAGATGAAGAGGGTAGACCTGTAGAAAAGGATTCTATGGGTAGATTGAGATACAAATTAGTAGAAGATGATACTCTAGGTATAAGAGATAACTACAGAAAAGGAGATGTAAGAAATTACCAAGATGGTGATAATGAAGAGATAGTTAACTATGGTTATGGTGACTGGTCTCTGATATCTGACAAAGCTAAGGTTATCAAAGGTGGCTCATGGGGAGATAGACTATACTGGCTAATGCCAGGAACAAGAAGGTACAAAGACTCAGATAAGTCTGATAACAAAATCGGGTTTAGATGTGCTATGATAAGAGTAGGAGGAGAAACTGGAAATGAAGATTCAGGTGGAATAGAGTTTAAGGAAAAAGGAAAAAAAGTGAATAGGCGATATAAATAAGTCCTAGAAACTTATCGAATACTGAAAGGCTTTTATCTTGCAAGAGATAAAAGCCTTTTTCTTTGCTTATGGATATAGATCAGCTATACAGTAAATATTTAGAATGCGATGGGCAAGTCAGTATTGATTCTAGAAAAATCAGACCTGATGCAATGTTTTTTGCGATCCGCGGTGAGCGATTTGATGGGAATAGCTTTGTAGATGAGGTGCTGGCTAAAGGAGCTAAGTATGCAGTTGTAGATGATCCTAGTGCCAATCAAGGAGAAAAGACTATTCTTGTAAAGGATGCTTTGAAGGCCCTTCAGAAATTAGCCACTAGGCATAGGCAATCCTTTGACGTACCTGTCTTAGCCATAACAGGCTCTAATGGAAAGACTACTACCAAAGAGCTCATCACCCAAGTACTATCTGCAAGATACGAAGTGCATGCCACCAATGGCAATTTCAATAACCATATCGGGGTGCCCCTGACTCTACTTTCAGCAACAAAAGATGCGGAGCTGATGATAATAGAGATGGGTGCTAATCATATAGGTGAGATTGCAGAACTATGTCATATAGCTGAACCTGATTATGGTCTTATAACTAATATAGGTCGAGCACATTTGGAAGGTTTTGGTTCTCTAGAAGGTGTGGTCATAGGAAAGACAGAACTCTATAAGTATATCAGAGGTAGAGAAGGAATACTATTTTATAATCCTCAAGATAGACGACTACTAGAAAATCTACCAGATGGCGTCAAGGCAGTCCCATACTTTAATGATCTTCTATTTAAAGATGAGGATTTGAAAATTAGCCTTAAGTTTAAAGGAGACACAGGGTATCGCTCTACTCAGTTGGCAGGAACTTATAATTATCCAAATATCTCTGCAGCTGTGACCGTAGGACAGTTCTTTTCAGTACCTGAAAACATGTTGTTAGATGCCATCTGCTCTTATATATCAGATAATAATCGCTCCCAAGTAATCCATAAAGCGGGCATAACCCTGATTCTAGATGCTTATAATGCTAATCCTACCAGTATGAAAGAGAGCATCAGAAGCATAGCAGATAATACCTCAGCTCAGGATAAAGTGCTTTTGCTAGGAGACATGAAAGAGTTAGGCTCGGAAACCATTGACTTACATGCAGAAGTCTTGACGTTTATCGAAAACTATAAGTGGAAGTCAGTCATTCTGGTAGGCGCTGACTTTTCCGTAGCTGACAAGGATAATAAGTATTTACACTTTGAAGATTTCCTAGCATTGTCAAAATCTAAAAATGAGATAGTGACAATGCTAAGAAACTCTGTATGCCTGGTAAAAGCCTCCAGATCTATGAAACTAGAACAGATACAGGCTCTGTTAGAATAATGTCTAATTCTGTAATGATAAGATAGCATCAGGGAGCTTACCTGAGGAAATGGCCTGATAGTCTTTGTCAGAGCATGGAAGATATTCCTTTGTCCCTGGTAGTTGGTACCACCATCTTCCAGTCTTATGACCTACTACAAATTTGATAGGTTCTTCATGTAATTCTGTGTTCACCAGGAAGATGTCATTTTCATTCTGTTTCATATTTTCAATTTCTTTATTTAAGTGACCTTCTAATAAATACCATGTTATTAATGCTAGCAGATCTGAGGTTTTGCTAGTTATTTCTGCAGAATCTGTATTCATACAGATCAACTGTAGTGCCTTGGACATACCTGCCAGCCTGAGTAAATTGCACGTTTGATAAATATCCAAGCCTGCTATTGGGCAAAAATCAGCCCCAGTCTCATCCCTTTTCATAACATCTAGATGGAAAAAAAGTGATTCTGCTCTTCTGATAAGGGTCTGAGCATAAGATATGTCTGCCCGGAGTTCACCTAGAGCTACAGAAGAGGGGTTGGAGTGCTTGGCTAAGTGTCTTTGAAAGCCAAGATGATCAGCACTATTTTGCGCCTTACTTGTCATATAGAGAGTTTTAACACCTTGGATTTTCATAAAACCCTCTATAATGCTACCTTCGCCGATAATCAGTGTATTACCATTTGTAATATGCACTCCATTAACGCTTTCCGTTTTTTCAACATCCATCCACCCAAATCTTAAATCAAGATTTTGGAAAGCGTCCTCAAGTTTTGAGAAAGACTCTAGCATTTTTACAGCTATAGATCTATTAGAGCATATAATATTATAGGCTCTTGCTTCCTCTTCTTCATTTACAGATTTGAAATTGTCAATAAACTGACGGCTACTTAGCATACAGCTGTTAAGGATATCTAGATTATTGTGTAACCAAGTTATTGGCATGTTTTCTTATTGATTATTATGAGTATGATACTTGTCTTTTATTATATGTAATAAAATACGAATTTAATACTACTTGAAAATAAATATATTAAATATTAGAACTTTTTATAATATATATTATTAATTTCGCTCTATCTAGCTTTCATTTGGAAGACCTGTGTCTACATCTGAAAGCCAGAGATAGCACCTTAAACGAATGATACTGAGCCTTTTACAGCTAAGTATAGCAATCATATTAACCTAATTACTATTATGACAAATAAGTTGACTACTGGTTTGTTTCTATTAACATTCTTCATTTGTTCTAGTTCTTTTGCTCAAATCGAAGAACTCGATCCCACTATCGAAGAGTTAGAACCCACAATAGAAATAGAAACTTCCACAGATGCTAATCCTACGATGACTACTGAGCAGGATTATAAGGACACATGGAGAACTCCATATGTTTCTGATGAAATGACAGCTGATCCAGAGCAGAACAAAAGTTGGAGAATGGGTGAATACAAGTATAATTCTCGTCCTAGGAATTCTTGGGAAGTAGGATTACATGGAGGACACCTGTTTATAGATGGAGATGTCGATAGACGTATTCCTGGTGGATGGGGTGCTGGCCTTCATTTAAGAAAAGCAATTAGCTACACCTTCTCTATCAGAGCTTCTGCCTTCTATGGCGTCGCAAAAGGTATAGAGAATCAGGCATGGTATCATAGTAACGTAAGAGGAACTAATGGTATAGGAGGTGGTCTAGTAGAGAATACCTTTGCTCCTTATGATCCAGCAACTGGTGGTCCAGGTCACTGGTTCCCATCACACAAGACGACGTACATCGCGGGAGATCTATCTTTGATATTCAATATCGGAAACCTTCTATTCCACAAAGAAAGAAATAAGTGGAACTGGTATGCAGGGTTAGGTATAGGTCTAGATCATCACGAAACTAAGCTTGACCTACTGAACGGTACAACGCCATATGAAAATCTAAATGAGCAGGTAAATTGGACTCCACAAAGATTTGATACCAAAGCTGGTAGAGATGATATCGAATCCAGAATAGATGCAATATATGATGGCGTATACGAAACCGAAGGATTTAAAAAAGCTGGTATATTTAGAATCGGTGACGATTTTAATATCCATGCGATTTTAATCCCATCTATGGGTATCGCAAGAAAGATAAACAAGAGGATCAATGTTGGTATAGAGCACCAAGTATTCTTGTCTGATAATGATTACCTAGATGGTATTAAGTATAGAACAGAGGATGACCAGACTAACAATGTAGATATAGGACATTATACTCATGTGAGAATAGGTATCAACATTGGAAATTTCGATAAGGTTACGGAACCTTTGTACTGGATGAATGCTTACGATGCAGCTTTTAATGATATCGCTGATCTCAAATCTAAGCCTGCGCTAGATCTTACAGATGATGATAATGATGGTGTACTAGATATAGTAGATCAAGAGTTAGATACGCCTGAAGATTGTCCAGTAGATACTAGAGGAGTTCTTCTAGATAGTGATGGAGACGGAATAGTAGATTGTGAAGACAAAGAGCCTTATTCTAGACCTGGCTGTCCTATAGATGAGCTAGGAGTTGCTCAGTGCGAGGAAGAATGCTGTGCTAATGAAGAAAGCATCAATAAGCTTATAGATGAAAGAACATCAGAGATGCGAAATGCCTTCAATGATTCTATGAACTATGGCGGCAGCTCTACTGGCACTATTCAGCAAGCACAGACTAGAACCATTACTAATCCTGATGGTACTACAAGGACAGAAACTGTAATGGTTGATGTACCTACTACTTCTACCCGAACTGTAAAGCAAGCACAAACAAGAGTGGTATCTAATCCAGATGGTACTACAAGGACAGAGACTGTGATGGTTGACGTACCTGTAAGATCTAATGCAAGCGTAAGATCTGGTTGTGGTGAGTGGTTCTTACCTATGATACACTATGATCTGAATAAGTCTTCTATCAAGCCAGAATACTTCAGCCATCTACACAATGTGGCGCAGGTTATGAATAAGTGTCCTGAAGTATGTGTTGTGGCACAAGGGCATACGGATTCTAGAAACTCTAGTGATTATAACAGAGTACTTTCTTACAAGAGAGCAAGATCTGCTGTAGATTATCTAGTAGATAATTACGCTATAGATAGAAGCAGGATCAAGCTGATGTATGGTGGAGAAGATAATCCGATGGTAGCAGCACCTAATAGTGAGGCACATCACTTCATGAATAGAAGAGTGGAGTTCAGAACATGTGAAGCAAATGACTTTGACATGGCTGAGCCAGAAGGCTACATAGCTCCAAGTGGAGGAGGAAGTTACAATAGTCCTTCTAAAGATAATGGAGAATACTACAATGGAAATAAATCTTCTGGATATTAATCTAGATTAAGGATAAACAATTTCAATAAAAAAGCGGTGATCTCAGATTACCGCTTTTTTTGTATAGTATCTGTATAATATCTATATTACTAGTGTAATCATCAACAACATATACTATTGATCAAAGATCTTGAAATATCAAATTTCTTGGCTTTTAGCCATCTTAAGGTTGCTAATCTTAAGAGGATTAATCTAATTACAGGTAGGAATAATGCAGGTAAGACAGCTTTTTTAGAGGCGATCAGAACTTATAAGTCATATTTTAATCCGAATGTAATCAATGAAATCCTAGAAAATAGAGGTTATGATGTAGTTGATGATGAATCATATTTAGGCCTATACAATAAAATAAGTAGAGATAAGGAAGATCAGGTTTTGTCAATTAATGGGATTTATTTAAAAACACAGATTGATGCTAAGTACGTCCAGTTTCCTAAGGTTATGGATAGTAAAGACTCTGTGTTAAGTCAGCTTCATGGTTCACAACTAACAAAAGGCTCAGATAAAAATTTGAAATATATTCCTTTCGGCGTCGATACATCTATACTGGAAAAACAATGGAAATTTATTGATTTAACTCCAGAAGAAGACGACGTTGTCAGTATCTTAAAATCAACTATACAAGAAAATATTGTAAGGTTGAGTATAACTTCAAAGCAAATCCTAATAAGATTGGATGGAGAAGAAAAGCCTAGAAACATTAAGGTGCTTGGGGATGGAATAAAAAGAATTTTAATGATAGCGATGGCTATGGCAAGTTCAAAAAATAAAATTGTCCTTATCGACGAAATAGAAACTGGTCTTCATCATTCTGTTCTTACAAAACTTTGGGAAATTGTTTTTAAGTATGCCCAAAAGTGGAATATCCAAGTCTTTGCTACTACTCATAGTAACGATGCCATCAGAACCTTTAGGAATTATGCTTCTACAAATGAGAACCATAGAGATATGACTAATATTATAAGACTCCAGAAAAGTAGAAAAACTAAAGAGATAGAAGCAATAGCTTATGAATATGAAGAAATGGATATTATCCTTGACGCAAAAGATAGTGAAGCAGCTGTGCATAGTTGAGGGCAGTGATGGACATTCTATCTCAAGTATATTAAACAAAAGAGGCATTGGGTTTCCAAAAGGCTTTAATAGAGAGCAATTTGAAAGCCACTTCTACAAAAAAGCGGGATCTATTGTCATGTGCCAACTCTATTGAGTGCTGCTCTTAATGATCAAGATTTAGATAATATTGGAGTTGTTATTGATGCTAATCAAGTTGGGGTGGAGTCACGTTACAGGACTCTCAAGGAAGTTATTAGAAAATATGATCCAGATATTGAACTTCCTCAGCTTGATGAATCAGGTGTTACCATAAATTATTCAACTGATAGAAAAATCGGTATTTGGATTATGCCAGACAACCAGTCTAAGGGTTATCTAGAACACTTTTTGGAAAAGCTCATTCCTGCAGGATCCAAAGAGAGGTATGCTAAAGTCAAAACTCTAGTTAAAGACCACAATAAAGAATATGATTCCTTGATACCAGAAAAGGCTATTCAAAAAGCGAATATCTATGTTTATCTGGCTCTTCAGAAACAACCTGGAAAACCTCTTGGTCAAGCAATTAAAGCCAATTATTTTGATGCTGAATCAGTATCAGCAGATGATTTTGTTAATTGGATGAAAGCAACTTTTGAGTTTTAGAATTCAGCTTAATTACCAGTAAACCAAAGCATAACAGGGTTTTCCATATGGCTTTTTAAGGTCTGTAAGAACGCAGCTCCCTTTGCACCATCTACTATTCTGTGATCGCAAGACAGAGTAACCTTCATCATATTCCCTACAACGATAGCACCATCT
>CALLAE010000099.1 GCA_938002665.1 uncultured Saprospiraceae bacterium
TAATCCTCTTGCCGAGTACTTTCTATCTCCGTCTGCAGTAGAGCAACCTTAAATGAAATGTCGTCCGGCATCTTAGGTAACTTCATCTTTGCAAAGCGAATCATCATAACTTCCTTGTCTATATTATTAGCAGCAGTCTCAGTAGCCAGTTGCATCGCTTCATATGCCGCAATCTCACGATTGTAAGCATCCATCTTGAGTCTATAGCTTTCTTGTAATCGCATGATCTGATGTTCTTTACTTGTGATACTAGGGGAGACTTTGTAAATGGTTGTTTTAGTTTGAGGGATTTCTTTGAGATGGATAGCATTGGGGAATTCTAGATCAAGTTTAGAGATTGATTGCTCAATATTATTTTCAGTATGAATGAATTTCTGATTCCCTTGCAATGTAAACTGTCGATACTTTGCCTGACCAAAAAGACAATACAAAGAGTCCAGAGTGATGTTGTAGAACTGACCATCATGGAATTCATACAGTAATGAAGTATGCTCAGGATAAATATCAGAAATCAATTGTCCTTCTTGAGGATAAGTAATAAATCGTTGATACTCATCTAATATAGTAAGCTCATTTTCAGTAGCAGTAATGCAATAGCCTGACTCAATTGCCATCGCAGTACCATGTTGTACCCTAAAGCTGACCTCCATTAGATCCTCACTTTTATGATACTCACTAACAAGATGAGTCATCGTCCCAAACATCCGATTATAAGAAGTCCAGAATCCATCAGCAAAGAGAGGCTGCATAAAAATTGCAGAGATACCAAACATACAGAACCCTATAGCCTCATGTCGTACATTTCCAGATCTAAAGCGCAAATCTGCTCGTCCGGGTAATACACAAGCATTTTTCTTAAAGGGGTAGAAGAGTGGGATCCCTTGTACCGTTATCATATCCAATAATAAATGACTGCAATATGCAAGAGCAAATACTTGATAGACTTTAATAGAGGGAAAGAAAGCATTCTGGATAACAGACAATATGCAAGTTAACACAAGTACAGCAACCAGACTGTGGGTAATAGTCCGATGGCCATAACGTCTATTAAGAGGTTTAGAGATAGGTAGGAATACTTTTCCAATAATGCTCTTGGTGTGATCTATATCAGGAAGCAGGCATGCAATAAAGATGATTGGCAGTAGACGATGATCACTGAGGATATTGATACCAAGAAGAGATCCAAATATCCCTGTAAATGTAAAACCTCCAATCAGGTGATTAGGTGCAGTCATAACCTAAGTTATAGTGTGATGGGAGATCTGGTGGTTTTACTTAACGTAGATTCTATCGGAAACATAAATTGATGTATTTTGAGCTAAGAAGCAATTAATTCATAAACAGTTATAACCTTGAATCCATTAGAATCAATTAATTATTGTACAACAAGAATTTGTGGTGAAAATGCGAAAGGAGAATTCATAACAGGTACAGGCTTTTTTTATGAGCTTTTTAAAGGATTCATAATATTGGTAACTAATAAACATGTAGTTGAGGATATTGAAATTGGTTACTTCTTTACTTGTCTCTCTGATGATAATTTCAATCCGATAGATCAGGATCATCAAATGTTTATGTTCAAAAATGTAAAGCAAACTTTTAAATTTCATCCTGACGATAATGTTGATCTGTGTGCTATGCAGATTGGTAGTCTTATTAATGCTTGTGAATCCAAGAATATTAAACCCTTTTTAGCACATTTCACTAAAGAGCAAATACCTCAGAATTGTGAGGAACAAAAACTGATTCCATCCATGCAGGATGTTTACATGATTGGATATCCAAATGGTTTATGGGATGAGAAAAACAATAAGCCAATTTCTAGAAAAGGTATTACAGCGAGTAAATTTGAGTTCAATTATAATAACAAAGAGGAATTTTTAATAGACATGGCTTGTTTTCCTGGATCAAGTGGTTCGCCAATATTGATGCATAAAGAATTTGAATACAATCTGAGTAAAAGTGAACTTCAGTACAAACCCAAATATAGTTTGTTAGGAATCTTGTATGCAGGTCCAATGTATAATGCTGAAGGTGAAATAATTGTTGTAGATGTACCAACAACAAATGAGAATGAAATTACGGACACAAGAATTCCCATGAATTTAGGTTACGTAATTAAGTCTTCAAAAATTCTAGATTTTGAAGACTTATTTGACAAGAACGAGTCTATGCAAATAGATATAGCAAGAAATGTGAATGAGATTTTAAGCTAGTTAACAATTTATATTGTGACCACATCATAATCTTCAGCCTATCATTATACTATGAATCATATAACTTTCCTTTTCCTTCTCTTCATATGCACCACCACCATAGCCCAATCCACATGGACAGTAACCAAAGTAGTAGATGGCGACACCTTCTACGCTGTGCGTGAAGGAACCAAAAAGAAATTTCGCCTTATTGGCATAGATACCCCCGAGTTCTCCCACTTTGGCAGACCAGAAGAGCCCTATGCACAAGAAGCTACCGATTTTCATTCAGTTAGGATCTTATACAATACAGTATTATTAGAAGAAGATGTACAACCTTTAGATAAGTACAAGCGCAATCTTGTATACGTATATATGACAGATAGTACTTTTATAAATGCAGAATTAGTAGAGAAAGGCTGGGCAACTACAATGACTATACCTCCAAACGTCACCCATGCTGAGCTATTTACTAAGTTACAAGCTAAAGCAAGAAAAGAGGAGCTAGGAATATGGATGATGCCAAGCACGTCAAAGAGGTAGGTTGAATTGAGGTAATCTTATTTCCCTAAAGTCGCAAAGGTTACTTCATAGCATAAAGAAAGGCTATTTATGACAATTATTATCTAAACAGCCACTTCAGTAAGCTTTAAGGGTCTATCTAATTTATTTTCAGCTATATTTAATTAGATCTCCCATAATCTACCTCCAAAAAACAATTTCCATGCTCATATTAAAAGATATGGTGCACATACTTACGAGTTGGTGTAGGTATAATTCAGGGCAATGGCAATCATTTGAGCTATTGTTATCACCTAAAGAGAAAGAACTATTAGCAATCATACGTTCTGATAATGCGCTGTCAGAATCAGAAAAGCGTATTCCTTCTAAGTACAAAAAATCATTAACCTCTAAACTCTGTAAGGAGCTGACCTTCTTTCCAGGGAAATTGCCCGATGTGACCGACTACCAATCAGGTACCATTGAATGCAGTACGCTTCTATATTCTTTAAAGTTAGTGAGTACGCTGAGCATACGACATACACCGATAGACCTTGCTAAGCGACTAGTCGTTTTGAGTAGAACATTTGATCTTACAAATCATAGAATGGCCGTACTTAAGCATCTCTGCAGTTATTATGCTGACGTAGGGGATATCAAGTATAAGTCATATCTGGAAGAGTTCCAGCAGGTAAGAGCTATTGTGAAAGCAGAAGACACAGCACTTTATCTCTATAATGAATTGATTGTAAGAAAACGGAATACTAAATTAGAGCAGCTTGCTTCTCATGATCTTGCATTAGAAAGTTTGTATGCTCTAGACGTCTGTATTGAAAATGGTTATGTTTCAGTTCAGTTTTACATATGGTATTTTCGTATAAAGATTATTGCTGCACGTCTAGTAGGGGATTATGAAGAAGCTTTACATTGTGCAATAAAGGGATTTGAATATTTTGACAACTTACCTTTTAGACACATCCAGGGTCTGCAAGAATTTCTATCTCTATTAGCGGAATGTTATCTACATACAAAAAACTTGACCAAGGCAAGAGAGTCTATCTTATCACTCTTTGATATTGGTACGATGGAAGGAAGTCCAGAATGGATATCTAGCATGAGGCTGTTGGTAAGACTTGAATTATCTGAAGGCAACTATAATGAATCATATCTCACCTATCATTCCTTGACAACAAATAAACAATACTTATCCTTTCCATCCGCCTCAAGAATTATTGAAAAAATCCAAGAACAGTATTTCAACATCCTAGTATTAATGGGTCATATAACTAATACGCCAAAGCCTTCTAGAATTAGTATAAATAGATTCCTCAAGAATGATCCGGAAATTGACTTTAATAGAAAGGAAGTAAGAATACCACTTATCATAGCACAACTACTTTATAATATATACTACAAAGAATACGACAGCATGATGAGTCGGCTAGAAACACTTAAGGATTATTGTGCAAGAAGACTTTCGCCTAAGAGCCCTTTTCGAAGATCTAATCTGTTTATAAGAATGTTGCTTGTTGTGCCTTCCAGTAATTTCAATTCTGTAGCATCAAAGAGAAATGGAATGAAGTATTTTAATAGAATGAAAGGGACGTCTTATAATATTACAAATCACGATACATCAATCGAGATCATTCCCTACGAACAACTTTGGAAACTAGTATTGAATCATCTGAAGAAGCCAAGACAAGTTTCGGAATATCAGCAAGTGAGAGTTAGTAAGAGTTAGAGTATATACTAATATCTACTGCTAAGGTAGTTCACATTCTGAAATAGGCAAGGTAACCGCCCTCGTTGCCACCCTGTCTATAGTTCCACCTTGCTTGTATTCAGCCTGTTCACTGTATTGCATATGATAGCAGTATGTCCTTCGTCATGACAGGCATGCTCATTTCTTCATTTTCATAATTACAGTCATGGGTTTTAATTTAGGTCAGGTAGTGACCACTAGAGGAGTTGCTGAGGTGTATAAGCAGCACAAGTTATTTTTTGGATATATTAATAAGTGTCTCCAGAGACATAAGAAGCAGGACTGGGGTGATACTTCAGAGGAGGATAAGATTAGTAATGACTATGCCTTACTAGAAGGTTCCAGGATTATTTCAGTATATATCTTACCTACTGTTCATTCTCATAGTACAGATAGAGATAGGATATGGATTATTACTGAAGCGGTAGGGGAGTCTGGTTTGAGAGCGAGTACTTGTATCTTATTTCCTGATGAGTATTAGGTATCTAGCAGTTTGTTATTCTACTGTTAGCCAATGGATTAAGAAGTTCTACTGAGGTTTTACTTCTTAATTCTATGGCTCATTCATTTCTTTTTGATTCAATAATTCTTCGTTCGCATCATATAGCTTAGTGTACCAGCCTGAGGCATTTACTAATTTATTAAATACCTCAAGTCATGAAGATTTTAAACTTAACAATGCTCTCACTATTTGTCCTTATGTTTTTTAGTTGTTCTCAATTTGAGGACTCTGATTCATGTAATAGTGCTTCTGTAGTACACGACTGTAAGAAAGAATGCAACTTTATTCAACATCCACATGCTACTGTCTTATCTACCTCAAATTGTGGTGACGTGACACTTGATTTTCTAGAAGATTATTTCCGTATCTGTGTAGATCCCGATTTACATATCACAGAATTTGTAGGTTTCTCATTAGCAGGCGAAGATGAATACTATAATAACTTTTGGAGCTTCTTTGAAAGGGACAACTGCTTCTGGTTCCAGCCTCATGACATTAATCCAGATGATATAATGGAGCAGGGCTTCAGGCTAGACCTAATTATTTGTGATTATCAATATGATGTTGAAATGACTTCATCTTAAAATATTTAAACCATGGTATATCGTTTTATACAAATTGTGTTTTTGGTTACCTTTTGCTCTACGTTTTTAATTTCTCAGCGTTGGAATGGAAGGGTAGAGGTGATCAAAGACAACCATGGTAAAATCATAGATTCAGTAAAGATATTTGATTGGCCCAAAAAAACACCAGAGTATCTTATAAACCAATTAGACTTTACTTTCTTCAATAAAACTAGGCTTCATAATAATAGGATAGATCTCCGCTACATGAGCAATCATATCCATCATACTAAAATGACCCCCTTAGAGCGATATTACTGGAGAGGTAATTTTGCGATATACAAAAACAATACTGATGACCTCGAGAATGCTTCTTTGTACAAATACGGAGTAGGCATTGGTCAGATAAAATTTCCTGTAGATGAAGATGGACACTATTTAGCTCTGATAGTTTGGGGCGGAGATAAAGAGATTGCAAACAATGAAGGAGATGGGCGTATGATATACTGTATAGTAAAAGATGGCCACGTCTATCTTCACGATGCCAAGAAGTGTGATTAGTAAGATCTCTAAGGTGAAGTTTAGCTGCCACTCCCTGCGGTCGTGTTCATAATTATTCCTTAGCTCATGGCTCCCCCGAAGGGGCTCTACACAAAGCCTACCCACGACCAGTAAAGTGGCGTTCCTCAGGCTCCCTTGCACATATACCTCGCCAGACTTCCTTTGTCAGTCACGGCAGCCCTTCCCGGTGGTCAGTATGGCAGCCTTGTCATGGTATATGTGGCTGCGGTCGGTTCGTCACACGTAGTTCCCAGGCCATAGACACAGTATGCACCTGCGAGCCACACTTTCGTGTGACATCTTCGGCGTACGCTTCGCCATACACTGTCTATAACCTTCCACTACTTTATTAATGGCGGACTGCTCTTCTCACTCGGCTGCGAGCTTTATTTTATGTTTCGTTCCGTTATGCCACTACGTTTCACTCCGCGTCATCTCTTCACTTCGCTTTCAGCGATAGCTCTTGCTGCTCACCCACCAATACTAAACACTGCCTCTGCCTATCACGTTTCACCCTGCTCTTTTGCCATACACCAAATCTTCCCACTCTCAGGGCTGTCACTATAGTCATAGTCATTTGCTGCAGCATTTTCACCTTCGTGCCTCTACGAGTCGGCACTCTCGGTTCACACCTCGTTCGTGTCCGCAGTAGTCCGCCCCGCAGTTCCTTCCTTTGTCAGGACCTCTTAGCTCTGCCCGCTCAAGGCTGTTTTACTGGTCTTTGCTCTATTTTGTAGAGATGTATTAATGAGTAAATTAGTAGAAGATAAAGGAGATATATGTGGAACTATTCAGAAATCTTCCCTACCCAATAGAAAGACAGCTTCGATATAGGCTGATAAAGTAACAAGAAAAATGGCTATAGATAGGCTACCCACCACCCAAGATAGGATTGAAGTAAAATATCAATGAGGAAAGCGAGATCGCAATAGACCATAAACATAAGTACCAAGTACGGCACTTGCTATAACTATCAACATTGTCCAGACACCATGACCAACTAATGTAAACATAGGTCCGGGACAAGCACCTGTCATCGCCCATCCTAATCCAAACAAAATACCTCCAACTAGATATCTAGTGATACTTTTGTTCTTGTCTTTGAATTCTATTTGATTACCATAGATGGTTTTGAGTTTGAACTTTTTTATCAGAAAGGTTAACATAGCTCCAAGAATCACAGCAGTCCCTATTATCCCATACATATGGAAACTTTCAAAGCGAAACATCTCTTGAATCCTAAACCAACTTACCGCTTCTGACTTTGTCATAACTATGCCAAATAAAATGCCTGCAAGACTAAATTTTATATACTTCATATTTATACTTTCTATAAGGTTAATAATGATGGCATGATTAACCACGTCATAATAAGGCCACCTATAAAGAATCCGATAACTGCAATAAGTGAAGGCAATTGCAAATTTGACAAACCACTGATGGCATGACCAGATGTACATCCACCAGCATACCTTGCACCAAATCCCACTAGGAATCCTCCACCGATTAACATGAAAAGGTTTCTAAACGAACTGAGATTCTCAAAACCATATATCTCTTGAGGCACATAGCCAAGTCCTTCAAAATTACTTTTTGGATATGCGATACCTTTACTTGTAAGATACTCGGTAGTGGATAGACTAAGATTAACTGGTTCTGGACTAGCCAAATAATTAACCGCTATATAACCACCTATTATGGCGCTAAGAATAAAAACAAGATTCCATATTTGTGACTTCCAGTCAAATCTGAAAAAATCTGAGTGAGCACCAGCACCACCGATTGCACATAGTGTTCTTAAGTTAGACGAAGCACCAAACTTGCCTCCGAACCAAAGTAGAAGAAACATTGTAAATGCTATCATGATACCAGACACAGACCAATGCCAAGGTTCAGATATTATTCTTATAAAATCCATATTTTAATTCTTTTGAAAAATTGTCCAATTAAATATTTGTTTAATCCCAGAGGGAGTTTCATGTACGTCCAAGTAATCGTCTATTAGATTAAATTCAATTCCTATCATATCTCTTAGCGTCTTCTTTGAAAGTTTATGCACCTCTAATCCACTGCACTTATCAGGTCCACCATCTACAGCGAAACCTCCAAGTATAGCATATCCATTTTCTGCAATACTATCCTTTAATATATTCATATACTTTGTCCGATCTTCTGCGGAAGTTAAGAAATGAAATACCGCTCTATCATACCATACATCGTGCCTTACCTCAGGATTAAAGTCCAAGACATTCGTTTCAATCCATGTTACCAGTTTACTATTATTATCCAATCTGCTTTGACTCAGTCTTATTGCATTGGCTGAAATGTCTAAGACTGTAATATTCATATATCCATCAGCTATGAGCGCATCAGGTAAAGTGCTATCTCCACCTCCTACATCTATAATCTGACAGTCTTTCGTAATGTTCAGTTTTGATAGTTGATTGAGCACTTTGTGCTGATCTACTTGAAACCAGCTAACTTTTGTAGTGTCTTTTTCCTTAAATATATTTTCCCAATGCTCTTTTCTTGAATCGCTCTTTATCATATGAGAGTTGTTTGTTTAAATAGTCTGAACAAATAATACAATCCTGAAAAGATGAAAACTACTCCAACCATTAAGGCGATAAATAAAATTCTAATTGTAATCCTTCTTTGGTTTTCATCCATTTCCATTCGGCGAAAGCCATGAAGAAAGGCATCACCATACCGATTCATGCAAAAATGATATGCCATCCCAATGAGATAGCCATTTGTAGTCGAGCGGCGAGTAAGTCTTCCACTAGTACTTCACAATTTTTTTGTTGCCTATGATTTTATTCTCTACGTAAAACGTCACTATATAGATACCACTAGCTTCTTCCTGAAGGTTGACTAGTTTTGGTACTGCGTCTTGTTCTGATCTAAAGACAAGCTGACCCATATTATCATGTATCTCTACTTTATCAAACTGTATTTGCGCTGTATTAATAAATAAAAGTCCTGAGGTAGGGTTAGGAAATAACTCTACACTATTAAATTCTATTCCTGAGACAGAGGATGTACCCGCATATAGATTAGGGTCATAATCTGGAATGACATCTGTGACTGGATATCCATCTTGGTTCCACCTCGTAATTCCACCTAACATATTATATACAGTATCAAACTCTAATTCTTGTACCATGTCCAATGTTTGACCACTTCTATTGCCAGATCTGCAGTAAATTAAATAGACTCTTGATTTATCAAGGCTATCTAATTGTTCTCTAAAATCTGTGGCATAAAAGTCACGATTGTAAGCATCAGCAATATGCTCAGGGTCATATTCAGTCTTTGTTCTTACGTCCAGTATTGTAAACTTATCATTATCTTCATTAGCCTCTATAAGATCAAAACATTCTTGAGGAGACAAGTCAAGATAGAATTGTGCATTTAGCGAAAGTGCTATAGTAAGAAATAATAGAGTAAATAGATTCTTCATTTTATAATTTCATTTTTGATATACATAATCGAAGCCTTTGTTTTTTTGCTCTGCTGCAGCTAATTCTACTGCACTTAGTCAAATAATTAATACTTCGTGAATGTGTAGTTATAAATGATAGGTATTGAATAGTTATAGAGTAGTAGGACAGACATAATCAGTCCTAGGTAGTTTTGATTCTTTAATAGCCTTGAATCCGCCTTGCACCTCATAGAAGTTATGGTAGCCTCTAGACTTAAGTATAGAAGAAGCAATCATTGATCTGTAACCTCCAGCACAATGGAGATAGAATTTTTGTTCTGGCAATTTTGATAATTGATTGCTCAGGTTGCTTAAAGGAGCATTTTGAGCAGATTCTATATGCTCTGACAAGTACTCAGACTCTCTTCTCACATCGAAGATGCGTTCTCTGAATTGCGCATAATCTTCTTCTAATTTTGATACAGATACTCTGTCCACTGTTTCTACTTCTTTGCCAGCCTCTTCCCATGCATCTATTCCCTCTGATAGATAACCTATAGTATTGTCAAATCCAACACGAGATAAACGTGTTATCGCTTCTTCTTCTCGTCCTTCAGGAACGATAAGTATGATCGGTTGTTTTACATCCACAATCAGTTCTCCTACCCATGGTGCAAAAGAACCATCCAGTCCGATAAAAATACTATTAGGTATATGACCTGTAGCAAAATCAAAAGGCGATCGAACATCAAGCATCAATGAACCCTCGTTTGCTATTAATTCAAATTCTCTGGGAGAAAGTGCCTTCATGCCCGTTGATATCACTTTATCTATATCTTCATAACCTTCCTTATTCATCTTCACATTAAGTGGAAAATAAGCAGGAGGGGCCTCTAATCCATCAGTAACCTCTTTAATGAATTCTTCTTTAGTCATATCCGCTCTTAATGCATAATTCATTTGTTTTTGATTACCTAAGGTGTCAACCGTTTCTTTCATCATATTTTTACCACATGCACTACCTGCACCATGAGCTGGATATACTATAACATCATCTGGAAGAGGCATTATTTTGTTTCTCAAACTATCAAAAGAATAACCTGCTAGATCTTCCATAGTTAAATCATCAGATTTTTGAGCAAGATCAGGACGACCAACATCTCCTAAAAAAAGTGTATCTCCAGTGAAAATGGCATGCTCTCTTCCCTGTTGATCTATAAGTAAATAGGTAGTGCTTTCCATGGTATGCCCTGGCGTATGAAGGACTTTAATCTTGATGTTGCCTAATTGGAAAATTTCACCATCCTTAGCGACATGAGCATCGAAACTAGGATTAGCATTGGGTCCATAAATGATAGGTGCTCCCGTTTTCTCAGCCAGAGTTATATGACCACTTACAAAATCAGCATGAAAATGAGTCTCAAATACATATTTAATCTTAACGCCATCTTCCTCAGCCTTTTTCAGATAAGGATTGACCTCTCTCAGTGGGTCAATAATAGCCGCTTCTCCATCACTATGGATATAGTATGCTCCTTGAGCAAGACAGCCTGTATAAATTTGTTCGATTACCATATATCAATTGTTACAGATTACTTAATGAGTTGCAAAAACGAATTCCATAGCGAATATGATTATCGCCATGACTATTATAAAATAGCCAAATCCCTTTTTTAAATTTTTGCCATTGATGAACTGACCTATAAATATTCCAAGAAAGATTCCTACGACTGCAAGACTCGTAAACGTACCAAGGAATATCCAGTCCACATTCATTATCAGAGCATCTCCAGCTAAAAAGCCAAGTAAGGATTTCATAGCAATGATTATTAAAGATGTTCCTATTGCTTTTTTTATTTCTAGGTTAGCGAGGACGACTAAGGCAGGAATAATAAGAAATCCTCCACCTGCACCTACAAATCCAGTGATACCACCTACCAATATTCCTTCGATGATGATAAGGGGGTAGTTGTACTTAATTTTTCCAGTACCTCCTTTTCTTTCCTTATCAGAAAGCATTGTGTAGGCAGCCAAAACCATCAATCCAGAGAAAAGACCAAACATGCCCATACGTCGAGTTAAGGCATAGTCACCAATGGTTAATAAGACAACTGGTAATATTGGCACTACATAATGCCTGATAATCCATACACCTATAATGGCGGGTATACCAAATACTATTGCCGTTCGCCAATCTATATTACCGATTTTGTTTTGTCTAATGCTTCCGACTAAAGCAGCAGAACCTACTATAAACAAAGAATATGCTGTAGCAATTTTCTCATCTAGATGGAAGAGGTAAGCTAAGACAGGAACTGCTAATATGGACCCACCACCACCTATAAGGCCAAGAGTGATTCCAATCAGAAGAGCCATAGTGTAACCTACAATTTCCATATTTTATATATACAACACTTGTTAAAGTATTCAAATAATAGTTTAAAAAAAGTCAAATCAAATTGCACTGACTCATACAATCTATCAATTTCAATAATGATTGATCCGCAATAGAATAAAAAACTTGCTTTCCTCTTTTGTCAGAAATTAAAATGCCGTTATCTTTCATTTTTGCCAAGTGATGGGACATCATGCTAATTTCGCAGTCGGCTCCAATGCATTCACACAAAGAAGACACGTCCATTGGTACTTTAGTAGAGCCTAAAAGCTGAAGAATTTCAAGCTTGACAGGATGTGCCATAACCTTTAGAATTCTTGCGGCAATTTGCAATTGATCTTTGGATAAAATCGCTTGGTTTTTATTCATGACACAAACATAACAACACTTTAATAAATATTCAAGTATTCAATTAAATACCTGCAACTTTAGATTGGGGCAATCTCATGTTCGTTATCCATTAACTTTCCTCAGTATCCCATATCAATGATATGAGTGATACTTAAAAAACATACCCTATCGGCAAAGGTTTGCTCAGCGCAAGCTAGTTCAATGGAGCTCTGACATCCTCACAAGCTCAGCAGCTCCTCCATTGACCTAGCGCCACCCATATTTGGTTGCCTATCGGGTTTGTTTTTGCCAATGGTCTGTTGTCGAATAAGAGAGTCAAAAGATAAAAGCAGAACATAAAAGCGAAAATTTGATTAAATTCATAACTATGGTATCATTCAGAAAACCTCGCATCAAGTATGACTTTGACGTAAAGGAACAAATCAGACTTTTGAACAAACATAAGCGTAAGAGGTCTGTCCCTATAAATAGACGTCCTACCTTAACGCTATGTACCTGGAATATTGCCAATCTTGGACTACAAGACCGAGCTGATGACCACTACAAACTCATAGCCCACATAATTAAGTGGTTTGACGTGATCGCCATTCAAGAAGTGCATGATAATCTGGAAGGGCTTTTCAGATTAGCTGAGTTTGTAGGTTCAAAGTATGAATTGATATTCAGTGATAGAGGAGGCAACGACGAAAGAGCCGCTTTCTTCTTCAATAGAAGGAAGGTAAAAAGACTGGCGATGACTGCAGAACTTGCAGTGCCTCAAAAAGAATTAAAGGACATCAAGCTGAAAACCATAACTAGTAAATTCAAAGGATTTGATCGCAATCCTTTCATCGCAACTTTTCAGTTCAATGAATTCAGGTTTATGCTGATTAATGCACATTCTTTCTTTGGCTCTAAAAGTAAGCCTCATCAAGAAAGGCGTATTCTAGAAACTTATGCCATTGCGCGTTATGCAGATCTAAGGAGACGTGACAAACATGTTTTTGTCCCTAACATAATAGCACTTGGAGATTTCAATATTCCAAAGGCTCAAAAAGGAGATGCCATCTATGAGGCTTTAGTATCCAGGGGTCTTATGTTGCCTGAACATTCAACACAGATAGCCAGCAGTATAAGCACAGATAATTACTATGATCAGATTTCTTTCTTTCCATCAATAAAGAAGACAATAAAGTCTCATGGTGTGTTTGATTATGACGGAGCCTTGTTCGAGGACTTATATAATAACTGGACAACAACCCAATTCAATGAATACTGCAGATATTATATCTCTGACCACAGACCTATGTGGATAGAGCTGGACCTTGGCTAGATTATTGCATATTCTCCCCAATAGGGTAGTCGTTTACAAAACGGCTATTTAACATAACGAAAATTATAGGCTAAAATATTAGACACGGATTCTTGTTGATTTTTAATAGATAAACTCGTGCTAGATACTCAGTTTATGAGCTGACCTTCGATCTTGAAATTTGTAATAATTAGTTGAAGTTGAGAGAATAGCATTCTGTCCCAAATGATCAATTTCATTAGGCACAATTATTATTTGTCTAAATTGTGTAGTAATGACCCCTCTTCTACATAAGCTTTACATATGGACAATGGTTTTCATAACCATTGCCACAACCATCTACCTGGGATACACAGGCTACTCCTATTATATTTTACCTATAGAAGAGAGATTCTATCATCCTAACTATGATTGGTTTAAGCCAGCAGGAGTATTAGGTCATGGACTTGGTATTGCAGGGACAGCGATGATTTTATTTGGTGTCGTGATCTACATAGCTCGTAAGCGATATAATTTCATGAGTCGATTCATTAGATTAAAGTACCTTTTAGAATTTCACATCTTCCTTTGTTTTCTTGGTTCTATCTTAATCTTATTTCATACCAGTTTCAAATTTGGAGGTATTGTTTCCATAGCTTTCTGGAGTATGGTGGCAGTAGTGATAAGTGGTATTATAGGCCGCTATATCTACATACAGATTCCGCGAAGTATAGAAGGTCGAGAATACAGTCTCAAAGAAGTCCAGAAAATGAGGGACGAATTGAATAAAGAGATTCATAACTATGGCGTACAATCAAAACCAATTCAATTATTAATCGAACAAGCAAGAAATCTCAACTCACTCTCTCCTTTACACTTTGTCAATTCCAGTTTATTGCTAAGAAAAGTCAAAAGGAAACTAAAGACCAAAAATGTGGATACTACCCAGATAGGTCAAGCCATGTCAGCTATAAAAACAGAGATTTCTTTGTCTCAAAGAATTGGGCGCCTACAGTCTATGCAGAAGCTTTTCAAATATTGGCATGTCGCACATTTGCCTTTTGCATTGATCATGCTAGTGATCGTCTTGATTCACGTCATAGTGACTTTGGCCTTAGGTTATAAATGGATATTCTAAATGATAGAGCAAGTCGTCATATATGGGATCACGTTTTTTATGTGCGGCTTAATAATCTACTTCTATCTATGTAAAATCAATAAGAAGTCAGCCGTTGTAGAATCCAAAGTAGCAATTGCCAAAGAGGAAGGTCGTTTTGAACCATTGTCATTACATCCTCACATTGACCTAGGGACGTGTATTGGCAGTGGGGCTTGTGTTGCAGCTTGTCCCGAAAAGGATATCCTTGGTATCGTCAATGGTAAAGCAACAGTCATCAATGCGACCAGTTGTGTGGGTCATGGTGCTTGTTTTCATGCTTGTCCTGTAGAAGCGATATCCCTTAGAATTGGCACAGAATCAAGAGGCGTAGAATTGCCTCATGTATCTCAAAGCTATGAAAGTAACGTCAAAGGCATATACATCGCTGGAGAGTTAGGTGGAATGGGCTTAATAAAAAACAGTGTAGAGCAGGGAAAACAAGCAGTACAAAATATTGTCAAAATTAAAAGAGCAAGTGAATTAAATGAATATGATCTTGTAATCATCGGAGCCGGTCCTGCCGGTATATCAGCGTCCTTGGCGGCTAAAGAAAATAACTTAAAGTTTGTAACCCTTGAACAAGATTCTCTAGGTGGAACAGTATTTACTTTTCCGAGGGCAAAGGTGGTCATGACCAATCCTATGCACTTACCCTTGTATGGAAAAGTGAAATTGCAGGATACATCTAAACAAGAATTGCTTGAGCTATGGAATGATGCACTGAGCAAGAATAATATCAAAATCCAAGAACACAAAAAAGTGGATAGTATAGTCGCCAGAAGTGAAGAACAGTTTGAGGTAAAGACAGCTTCTGGTGATTCTTATTTGACTTCTAACGTACTGGTTGCAATAGGGAGAAGAGGTTCCCCAAGAAAGCTAAATATTCCAGGCGAAGAATCGCCCAAAGTAGCTTACAGACTATTGGACTCCGATCAGATTCAAAACAAAAAGATTGTTGTAGTCGGCGGTGGGGATTCTGCTGTCGAATCGGCAATGTTGTTAATGGACAACAATGAAGTGACCCTTTCTTATCGGAAAGATCAATTCGCTCGGATAAAACCAAAGAATAAAGAAAAAATTCAAGAGGCGATCGACACAAAAAAGATAAGCATTATTTTCAATTCTAACTTGAAAGAGATTAGAGAAAACGAAGTGATAATAATTGATGAGTCTAAACAAGAATTAGCTCTATCCAATGATCTTGTCTATATTTTTGCAGGTGGAGTATTGCCTACAAAGTTTTTACAAAATGCAGGAATAGAGATTAAGAAAAGATTCGGCTATGTCATGAAAAGTCATAAGAAAAAATGATACGTTTCTTCCACATATCATTGCTGTTTCTCTGCTCTGCTTTTGTGCTGAATGCCCAACTATCCCCGGGCAAACTCACTGAAGCACATACAGACTTAGAAGGTATATCTAACTGCACTCAATGCCATGACATCGGAAATAAAGTACCTGACAGCAAATGCCTAGACTGTCACCAAGAAATAGATCAGCTTATTCAAGCAAACAGAGGACTCCATGCTTGGCCAGAGACAAAAGAGAAGACTTGTATAGATTGTCATAGTGAGCATCATGGTAGAAAATTTGAAATGGTGAGATTTGACCAAGAAAATTTTGATCACCATACGGCAGGCTATAGTCTGGAAGGACAGCATGCCATCATAGATTGTAGAGCTTGCCATACTTCAGAAAACATATCCGATCCTGAATTAAAGAAAAGAGAAGCAACCTTTTTAGGCTTGAGTCATGACTGTCTAAGTTGTCACGAGGATTTTCACCATGGTACCCTTAGTAATAACTGTGTCGAATGTCACAATTTTGATGCATTCAGACCTGCCTCATTATATGATCATGATAAAGCAGCGTTTAGATTACGTGGTGCACATGTAGAAGTGGATTGCAAAGAATGTCATAAAGAGGAAAAGCGAAATGGTCAGAACTTTCAAAAATTCACGGATATTCCATTTTCAGATTGTATTGACTGCCATGACAATCCTCATAGTTCAACATGGCATACCAAATGTACCTCTTGTCATACAGAAGAATCCTTTGGCCAGTTCATAGGTCAGAAATGGTTTGATCATGATAAAACTGCGTTTGAATTAAAAGGAGCGCATATAGAGGTGACCTGCTTTGAATGTCATACTAAATCAACTGCGACCAACGTATTTACGGATAACGAAGGTATAGGTGTGAATCAATGTGCCTCTTGCCATGATGATCCTCATAAGGGCAAGTTCGGAGCTAACTGCGCTGAATGTCACAATGAAACCAGTTTTTTTAGCCTCAATGATCCTTCTATGTTTGACCATGATTTGACAGACTTTGCATTGGAAGGCAAACACCTTTTAGTGGATTGCAAAGAATGTCATAAAGAGAAATTCACTGAACCGATGCCCCATGCACATTGCTTTGATTGTCATGATGATTATCATAATGGTGAGTTTATAGAAAATGGTAGACAAAGAGATTGCAAGACCTGCCATACCTTGGATCAGAATTTTTCTTATACCTTTTTCGGACTTGAAGAACATGAGTCGGCAGCTTTTATGCTAGATGGGGCACATCTGGCTACGCCTTGCTTTGATTGTCACGTGAGTGAGGATCATTGGACTTTTAGGAATATAGGCTCACAATGCATTGATTGTCACGTAGATATACATGAGGGATAT
>CALLAE010000100.1 GCA_938002665.1 uncultured Saprospiraceae bacterium
GTCTTCTAGGGCATGTGTTTGGTGAAAAGACCAACACGGACCACACCAAGTGGCAGAAAAGTCAATTATGACATTCTTGCCCTCAGCAAGGATATCATATAGTCTGTATTCGTTTCCATCAAGATCTGTTGCCACAAAGTCTGGAGCAATACTTCCATCGGGTATCTGAGCAAATAGATTAAATGATAGAAAAACTAAGATCAGTTGTAAATATTTCTTCATAGTTATTTGATTTTATATGTCTAATATACAGAATGACACGAAGTATTATCGCATAAATCAACACCGAATCCTCAGCTAACAGCAAATAAATGTTGAATCCCCGACAAAAAAGACATAAATGTTGTGACCTATTCCAAAAATGCAAAATACTTGTCTACTTAAATCCATGATGTCTTCCTGCCATATTGGCTCATCCTAAATACCCTATTCTTGACTACTAACGTTTCTGAATTTGTTCTGACTTAACAAATAATTATATGACACAAATACCCGATTCTTCAAATGATGCAAACAAAAAAAAGGAAGCCATATCAACTAGCTTCCTTTTAGTAAGTATACTTATTGCATTAATTACTACTTCACAGCCTCATACATCTGCTTCACCTCATCCTCCGAGAACTGTCCCATCAGACCCACCTGAAACATGTATTCCTGATCGCCTTGGATCTTGATATATCGGAAGTCGTGATTAATTCTATCTTCTGAGATTTTTTTTCGATAGATAAACCCATGGTCTTCTTCAGATATAATCTCATCAAAGAAGAGCGCATTTTTGACTTCCATCAGTTGAGTTGATTTTAAGGCTGCTACGTCAGTCGTCGTTGCCACCCCGCTCGTGATCTGAATAAAATAATTGCCCTCCCCTTTTACTGTTACATCTTTCATGATGCCCATATCACTAGCTTCTACAACTGGTTCAGCGGGCGCCATGATTTTGATAGGCATGCCGTGCTTCATGAGGTCATAATCCATAAGCTTTGATGTGGCTGGCGCATCTCCTTTACAGGAAAATAATAACAGAAGGCTTAAGGCTACAAAATATCTCATTCGGCAAGTTAGCTTTTTGTTTTGATAGAACAGCCTATCGCTTTGGTTGTGGCAGGATCTGGCGTCTCACCTTTCATCAGTGCCTCTATAGCATTCTCTAGAAATTTCTCCTCTACTGCAGAGGCATCTCTTGCACTATCGTCTATACTACCGATGTATCTCACAACTTTCTCTTTGTCTAGTAGATAAACATGCGGTGTCTTAGTCGCTCCAAAAACAGGATATACTTTCTGTCCTTCATCCATTAGATATGGAAAAGAAAAACCCTTCTCAGCTGCTCTTAGTTTCATATTTGCAAAACTATCATCAGGTTTAACTTCAGGATCGTTAGGCATGATGGCGATGACAGGATAGCCTAGCGCTGCATATTTCTTATCTAGCTCTACTAGTCTGTCTTCATACATCACTGCATAAGGACAATGGTTGCACGTAAAAACGATAATGAAGCCATTTGCTTCTTCATAATCTGCCATAGACACATACTCACCATCTATATTCATCAAGTTGAAATCTACAGCAGTATCGCCGATGCCATATCCATGGCTAGACTTCTGAGAGAAGGCAGATGAAAAACTTAAGGTTAAGGCCGCGAGGGAAAGAATTATAATTTGTCTCATGTCGTAATATTATTTATCTAAGTTTAAAATTGGTGAAACTATAGCTATAAGTTCTTGTTCGGAATGAAATTCTTTTTCATAAAAGCTATAATGGTCTCCTTTTCTGACTATCGTAATGGGAATAGCTCCTGACCAGCTGGGATCTACTCTATCTATCCATTTATTGGGCTTGCCGTCTAGTAATAACAACACCTCGGATTTGATCTGTTTCTTATTGAGGAAAGGAATGAGCTTAGACGTTATCTGCCTCTCTAGATCTAAACTAACTAATAAGGTCTTAAATTTTTCTCCCTGATACCGTTCGGTGATAGCCTCAAAGTAGGGCAGCTCTTTGACGCAGGGGCCACACCATGTTGCCCAGAAATTGATAAGGTAGGTGGTGTCATTGCTGAGCTGGAGCACAGGCTCTATCTCGTCAAAGGTCTGGTAGATTTTCAGATCTTCTTGAGTCCATTCTTGTGCGGTGAGCGGGCTGACAAGAAATAGTAAGAGTCCTGAGAAGAAAAGTAGTAGGTGATTCAAGTGTAGAATTTTGATACAAGGTCGGGTATATTCTAAGCAATTACAATTTCTGTTGGGGCTAGTGGAGGGGTTTAAATAATAATTAAGATGTTTAAAGATTCAGGTTCAATTTTGTTCTCTTGCTCTTTTCATTAGGACTACCTTCAGCGCAGATTGAAGTATCAAATCGAGCAAAAAGCCATCTCCTTTGGAAAATTAGTCAAGGTTCTTGCTTGAGAACCAGGCTGTGTGCTTCCCAATCTGCCTTATGTCTTAAACAGGTTTTGTAAGATTTAATGATTTATATGATGATGGACTAGAGCTGCTTCCCACTCTTGCCTGAATTGGGATTTTGGGATGAGAGGATTAATCTTTTATGTTTTCTTCCTTCTGCCTTAGATAAAGCACAGGATTTGGAATTTGGAACCTTTTCTTATTGGAATAAATATGATCAGCTCCCCATCTTCCTCGAGAATGGCTTAATATGTGGAAACCTAACTTACGCTTAGACTTAAACCAGTTACTTCTTCACCTTATAAAAAGGCAATCTGGTCACAGTCGCCTCCAGTATCTTAGACCTTATTTTGATACCGATCTTTGTTCCTTTTTTAGCAAAATTCTTTGGGACATAGCCCATCCCTATCGGGACTTCTAGGCTCGGCGACATGGTTCCAGAAGTGACTGTACCTATTAGATTTCCTTCTGTATCTACAATCTCATAGTCATGCCTAGGCACTCTTCTGTCATCTACTCTAAAGCCGATTAGCTTTTTCTCGGTACCTTCTTCTCTCTGTTTTACAAAAGTCTCTTTGGAAAAGAAGTCCTCTTCTTTATCTGTCTTGGTAATCCATCCTAAGCCTGCCTCTATAGGTGATGTTGTATCAGAAATATCATTTCCATAAAGGCAAAAACCCATTTCCAGACGCAAAGTATCTCTTGCCCCTAAACCGATAGGCATAATACCCTCTTCCTTCCCTTCTTTCATTAGTTTTTCCCAGACCTTGACAGCGTCCTTATTATCGAGATAGATCTCATAGCCACCACTACCAGTATAACCAGTCGCTGAAACAATTACATTTTCTATCCCCGCTACAGGCCCCACTGCAAAGTAGTAGTAAGGAATCTGATCGACTTTGATAGAAGTAATTTTTTCCAGGACAGCAGTTGCTTTAGGACCTTGCAGAGCTAGTAGCGCCATACCATCTGATCTATTCTCTAGGCTGACACCAAAAGTATTGGCAGCAGTTATCCAGGCCAGATCTTTATCTATGTTTGAGGCATTGACCACCAGCATATATTCTTCTTCATCTAGTTTGTAGACTAGGAGATCATCTACTATACCACCTGTCGCATTGGGTAGACAAGAGTACTGAGCTTGTCCTATTGAGAGCTTGGAGGCGTCATTAGAGCTTACCTTTTGAATCAGTTGTTCCGCGCCAGCGCCTTTCAGAAAAAATTGTCCCATATGAGACACATCGAAGAGTCCTACTCCTGATCTGACCGCTAGATGCTCTTCATTAATGGAGGAATAACTGACAGGCATGTTATAACCTGCAAAAGGCATCATCCTTGCCCCTAAGTCCATGTGAATCTTCGTAAGAGGTGTTTCTTTCATTTATTTTATTAGCTAGGTTTTATCAAACTTAAATAAAAGCAGATAGTCTATTATAAATTGGAGATAATTATATCTATAATTTCATCTCCCACTTGAATATTATGAACGACATCCATCCCTGCTACCACCTTCCCGAAGATGGTATACTTCCCATCAAGATGGAGGGCTGGAGAATGCGTCACAAACCATTGTGTAGACTCTGTGTGGGGGCCGGCTGAAGCCATCCCTAGATAGCCTTCTCCCGTATATGAGAGAGGTGTAAACTCAGATCTGATAGCGTAGTCTGCACCGCCATAGTTATCACCCCTAGGACTGCCTGTCTGTATGACAAAATTAGGTACCACCCGATGAAAAACCTTTCCATCGTAATAATTGTCGTTAGCAAGTTCTATAAAGTTGAGTACTGTACTGGGCGCATCTTCTAAGTAAAAAATAACTGTAAATATGCCCTTAGTTGTTTTTACGATCGCCTTAGTTGTCTTTGTAAAATCTTTTAGCAAAGACCAATTGGTTTCTTTAAAATTAGCCAACTGAGTCAAGTCTGGTTTTGTCACCCCCCTCAGATGTGCAAGGGCGCGCTCTACAGCGTGGACACTTTCCACTTGACCTGGCAGCTTTAGTTGAGCTTTGGCATCTAGTAAGAAAGTTGTGCTATCTATAAGCTCTTTTAGATTAGCAGCGGGATCAGCTATGACATTAGCAGCAGCTCCCACCATCCCTTCATCATTAGTCAGAATAGCTTCTTGGAGATACGCTAATATTTTTCTTCTATTGGATCGTGAAACCGACTGATAGACAAAGTTGAAATCCTTATGTGCAAGTATGGTTCCCAGTGCTTCTATAGCTGCGGTTTTTATTATGAGATTGTCAGTAGTGTCCGCATAGTTCATTATGTAACTATAGCTCTCAGGGTCCTGGCCGAGTGCTTTGAGATAGCCTATCTTTCCATAGGTCTCCTGCTCTTGTGATAGAGATTGCTGGACTTGCCATCTCGTGGCATTCTTAGTCTTTGCATAATAATAAGGCAGAATATTGAAGACGGCCTGGTAGAGCTCTGTTTTAACGATAGTCGGGATGCTATCTTTGGCGATGTCTCTATACTTGGCTGCTTCCTTAGCTGTCCCACTTTTAAAGATGTACTCCACTGCTGTCCTTGCTATATGAATATTTTCAGACCTGAGCAGCTCGAGGATGATGGGAATATTTTTCTCGTGGTCATAGCTGGAAAGAGTTCTGATAAGATTGCAAGTGATGCGGTAGTCTTGTTGTAGACTGAGTTGATTGATTAGTGTCGCGTAGATCTCAGGATCATCTGTATGTCTTAGTGCCGTGGCCAAGGCCATTTTTATATCTACCTCCTGCTCATCTACTAGGGCTTCGGCTATCTGAAATTTGACTTTGTCTATATCGAGGTCTCTTGTACGTCCCAGATAATGGGCAGCATATAGTCTTGCTATGTAGGACAATTTCCTATTTCTCACGACCTCTACAACTTTTTGTGTCAGTTCTGGATTATGGATCCCTCTGAGCGCAAAATGGTAGAGGCTTTTCATTTGCCCCTCTATAAGTAGGGTATCTGTTTCTCTGTATCCTTCAGCTGAGGCAATATATCTTGCGAGTGGTTCTGCTCCTATTTTTCCCAGTGCTCGGAGGATTTCCCCATTTGCATGGTTATCTACAGACATCGTATCTTTTTGTCTAAAACCACTTACCAAGGCTTGTTCTGATTCCTTATTAGCAATCTGACCGATGGCAAAGGCCGCCATGCCTCGTACCTTGACTGAAGGATCATCCATCAGCCCATAAAGACTATCTAGTGCAGCTACATCCTTGTGACTTCCAAAACTTCTTGCTGCAAGAAATCTATTAGTCGGATCCTTATCAGCCAACAAGAGCAACAAACTGTCTGTCTGAGCTCTATGTCCATAATCAGAAATGGTCTGGAAATCCTTGGTAGCATAACCTAAATTGACCTCCGTCAACACTTTTTTGGACTCAGGCACACAACCAACAAAACAGAGTACTAAGAAGAAAAAAAATAGTTGATTTACTTTACGCATAGACTGATCCACAGAAGGTTACATTAAAATCGCTGTCGAATAACTCAAAAGTATCTTTATTCGTAATAAAGTAGTAAATTTCGAAGCCCGAAAAACCTATCACCACCTATAAATGAAACTATGAAATCTATTTTTACTCTATTCCTATCTATTTTAATCAATCTAAGCCTCTACTCACAAAAATTAGTTAGTTACGAATTTCTCGAAACACTGCCTGCCGCTGGAATAAACTTTGTAATCTCCGGAGCTCAAGCGGTCTATGATGTAGACAACTATAAAGTAACCTATAACACGATAGATGCTGTAGGAAATGAGCATGTTGCTTCTGGGTTAGTTTGTATTCCTACCTCAGAACAAACGCTTACTTTTCCACTTGCTTGTTTTCAGCATGGAACAGTCTCTAGCCGTGAAGATGTCCCTTCTAATCTAGCTGGAGGTTTCTTGTTACCAGTCGCTTTCAGTGCTTATGGTTATGTAGTTGCCGCACCAGATTTTGTTGGTTTAGGAGATTCTCCCGGCGTACATCCTTATGTTCATGCTGCTTCTGAAGCCTCTGCCGGAGTAGACTTATTGTTAGCAACTAGAGAAATGGTGAATGACCTAGAAGTATTAAACCTTAATGATCAAGTCTTTATCTCAGGCTATTCTCAGGGTGGCCATGCGGCTATGGCCTTACACAGAGAACTAGAACTCAACCAGTCAGATAAATTTACAGTTACCGCTTCTGCGCCTATGTCAGGACCTTATAGTATCTCAGATAAAATGGTGGACTTCACCCTAAGTGATAATGAATATGGCACAGTAGGCTATCTAGCTTGGTTAGTGTTAGGCTATCAGACAGCCTATCCAGACTTACTTGCAGGTATAGAGCTAGAAGATGTTTTTAAGCCAGAATACCTAAAGGATATCCAAGCTTTCGAAGCCGAAGAAATTCCTCTTTTTGATGATCCACAACAAATGATTATTGGTCTCAATACACTGATGACGGATACCTTACTCAACACAGTAGGTACAATCACTCCTAAAAACACTTTATTAGACGGTGTCTTAGATGCTCTACTCAATGATCCATCTGATCCACTTAGCATAGCACTAAAAGATAATGACACCTATGACTGGGCTCCTACCGCACCCACTAATCTCTACTACTGTGAAGGCGATGAGCAAGTAACCTTTGAAAATGCAATACTTGCAGAAGAAGTGATGAGAGCAAATGGTTCTACAGTAGTCACAGCAGTAAGAAAAGATACAGATAGTGCTCCTCTAGGACATGGTGGCTGTGTCATACCTGCCTCTCTGGATGCTTTAGATTTTTTCAGCTCCTTTGCAATGATAACTTCGGGTACGATAGAAAGAGAAATAGATGAAAAAGTTAAAGCCTATCTATATGATCAGGTGCTTACCATAGATCTTTCAGAAACTGATATCACAGAAGCCAATCTAGAGTTGTACGATATGTCAGGGAAGCTTCTCATGAAAGATAGACTGCAACTAGCTATCAGCAATTATTACTTGTATCATATAGAAAATGGAAGCTATGTTGTCAGAATAACGACCAGCGGAAAACTTGTGAATACGACTAAGCTTATAAAGCATTAGCCCTAGTAAAATGCCTAATAGCTAAGAATTACAAATATTTTTTGCTATCCAAGCGTTTATGTAGGCATATACCTACTTTTGCACTGCCCAAAGAGAATAACCTTTGGGCAGTGTTCTTTTTAATACATAATGAGATTTATTTAGAATGAGCTTGAATTTTAATAATGACCAAGAGGCTGTAGACAGCCTAGCTGGAGCTTACCAAAAGTTAAGGTCTGAGATAGGCAAAGTGATCA